>JALLOL010000354.1 GCA_027717875.1 Acidobacteria bacterium AH-259-L09
AAGACGCTCTCGATAGTGCTCAAAAGCCACAATACTCTCCGAAGAACCGGCTCGAGTTTGAAGGTCTTCGAGTTCTTGGCGTGAAGAAGCGATGCGAAGATCGGAAAAAACCACCTACTGAACTTCATAAGAACGCATCAATCCATTGCGCCCGTTGGTCACGGTGAATGTGGAAGCGTTCGGGCTTACAGAAAGCCGGATCCAGTGACCGGCGCAGCCTACCTCAGATCCCAGATTGGCGATTAGGTCCGGAGAAGTATTGTCCTCCGCTCGTGTTTCAAGGTTCAAATGGCCCTGAAAAATGTCTTTGACGCTCTGCACGGATTTCAATAAGGCGAAAACCTCTGCCTGGCCTCCCTTCTTGGGACCGTTATTGATAATGGCTACGGTGGGCTGAACGCTGCGAACCAGCACAGGGTTGTTACTCGTCTTCAAGCCGTGGTGAGTCACCTGATAGGCGTCGACCTTGTCAATCAGGTTGACTGGGCAAACTAGTTTGGACTCAATGTTCCAGGTCAGGTCGCCGAGATCGAGAAACTCGAAGTTTCCGAATCGCAGCAAGAGGCCAACACTCTTGGCGTTGTCGCTCGGATCGTCCTTCTCCAGCCGGAGTGCCGAGCAGACCGGGTTGGGATCTCCTTTCCCGGTAATGGTTTCTCCATCTGAGGCAAGACATACTGCTCGCAAAGGGATCTTGCCTTGTGTGAGGGGGATTTCGTCTCCAGGTTCAATCTTCCGGCGCTGACCTCGGTGAGCTTTCTGGTACTCGGCGTAGCGCACGGTAAACATTGGATCCTCTTTTAGTCCGGTCATGGGCCCATGGTCCAGGAAGTTCAAGATGGGGATCATTTCGGACAACTGCAGCACACCACCATAATGATCCCGGTGAAAATGGGTAGTCACGAGGTAGTCAATTTGCCGTAGCCCCGCCAGGCGAGTCGCGACTTCGTTGATGCGTCTGGCGTCACGGCCATCCTCGCGTTTCCAGCCGGTGTCGATGAGAATCGATTCCCTCTGCGGCGTCACGATAAGTGTCGCTGCTCCTCCTTCCACGTCCACAGAATAGATATCCAGACCGGACTGCGCGTAAAGGGAGAAACTGGCAAGCCAAAGCAGACTCAGTAGCTTTCGCACGATCATCGTTGCCTGAGGCTAGCAAAACTCCATCAAACGGGCAAACCTCATCAACATTGTCCTGGATCCACTGCTGATTTTTGGCTGGGGATTCTTCCCGGAACTGGGTTTGGAAGGGGCTGCCTGGGCCACCAACATCGGCCGTGGCCGCTGGAAGCAGAGATCAATTTGAGCCGGGAGCAGCTTGGTCGGCGATTGCGACCAGGTGACGCTGTGTACGGACAAACAGTGTCCCTTCCGATATTGCCGGCGTGGCCATACAGATTTCGCCCATCGAATTGACGGCGAGGAGTTTAAATTCCGGCCCAGCCCTGATCACGTAAATATCGCCATCTTCGCTGCTTAAATAGATTTTCCCGTCAGCACTGACGGGTGACGCGGTGAAGCCACCCCCTTTGCCGAGGCGCTTTTGGTAGAGGCGCTCACCCGTTTTTGCCTGGTAACAGCTCAACACACCGTTGTTTCGACAGCTGTACAGATATTCACCACGGACCAGGGGCGTCTGCATGTAGGCTCCTCCACGCTTTTGGCTCCAGGCGATATATTCGTTTGAGCTGGCATCGCCTTGAAGCGAAATGTCGCCCCTTGCCCTCACGCGGATTGCGTAAATGGGTGCCATCGCGCCATGGGCGTTGGTGATAAAAATCAGACCATCAGCTACCACTGGTGTGGGCACCGGAATGTCACCACCCCCCGTAAGTCGCCACAATTCCTGGCCTGTTTGGATGTCGTAACCCCCAATGTGCCTGTACCCGTTGACGATGACCTGGGTGCGCCGAGCACCCCCATGAACTGTGGGGCTACTCCAGGTGGGTACGTCGCTGCGAGGTGTCCTCCAAATCTCACGGCCGTCCCTGATGTCAAACCCGGCAATAAATGAATTCTTTTGGACGTCACACTGGACAATCAGTTTGTTGTTGTGGATGATCGGTGAACTGGCCCATCCCCACTGCGCCGATGGCACAACGTAGTAACCCGAATCGAGCAGACCGAGATCTTTCTTCCACAGCAGTGTTCCTTTCATGTCGTAGCAGTAGAGACCTTCGGAGCCGAAAAACGCGACCACACGTTTGCCGTCAGTCACGGGTGTGGCGTTGGCGTGGGTGGACTTAGGGTGCCGTTTCATTTTAGGTACCCCTTCATGAGCTACCCGCTCCCACAGGATCTGACCCGTGTGCTTATCCAGGCAGTACAGGCGCCAACTGTGGATTGTGTCCTCATCGACAGGTCGGATGTCGCCATACAGGCCGACCTTGAGCTTGGGATTCTTCTGGCTGCTCACAGCCGTGGTGACAAAAATTCGGTCGCCCCAAACGATGGGACTAGAGTGCCCCAGGCCGGGAATTGGCGTCTTCCACTTGACGTTTTCTGACGTCTCCAGGTTCCATGTACTGGCTGTGGGATATCCTTCGGCCAGACCGTTTGCGCCGGGGC
>JALLOL010000356.1 GCA_027717875.1 Acidobacteria bacterium AH-259-L09
GGATTCCTTCAGAACCGGGGCGGTTTGCAGCAGTTCCCCCTGCTCCGTAAGTTCCAGAATTATTTGACTGCTGAGCTGGTACTCTTCTTGGATGTCGCGAAAGAGACGTTTCCGGGACTCGGGATTCTCCACCAGGTCAGCATATTGTTGCGCGATGTAAAGATCCGATTTTGCGAGCGACATCTGTGCGTTGTCGATCAGAGTCCGAAAAAAAGGCCAGTCCTGGTACATGGTGCGCAAGCAAGAGATGTCTTGGGAGGAGATTTTATTCAAGGCCGTACCGAGTCCAAACCAGGCGGAAAGGATAAAGCGCGACTGTGTCCAGGCAAAGACCCATGGGATCGCCCGAAGGTCTCGCAGTCCCTTCCCTGAGGGCCACTTTGCAGGTCTCGAGCCTAATGTCAATTTTTCCAGGACATCAATGGGAGTCGCCTCAAAGAAGAAAGCGGGAAAGTGATCATCCTCCCAAACTAGGCGCTGATAACGCTCCAGTGAATTCTGAGATAAGACTTCCATCACACCAAGCCATTCGCTGGGGATATCGATGAGTTCTCCTTGGGTGGACCAAGCTGCCCGCAGGACTGCGCTGAAGAGCTGCTCCAGGTTGCGCAAGGCAATCACCGGGTTTGAATACTTTGCGGAAACGACTTCTCCCTGCTCCGTAATCCGAATACGCCCGCCGGCAGCCGAAAAAGGTTCTGCCAAAATCGTTTCATGGCTCATGGCGCCACCTCGGTCAATGGGACCTCCTTTGCCGTGAAAAAAGCGGATTTTTAGACCGTAACGAGCGGCCAACTCGACCACGGCCCTTTGGGCGCGGTAGAGTTCCCAGTTGGCGGTCAGATACCCACCATCTTTATTGGAATCAGAGTACCCCAGCATGACCTCCTGAATGTCGCCCCGACTCTTCAGGAGACTCCGGTAGACGGAATCGGCGAACCAGCTTTCTAGGAGATCTGTGCAATGCCTGAGATCTTCAATCGTCTCGAAAAGAGGGACGAAATCAAGGCGGCTTTTCCAGCATTGACCACTTTTTCTAATAAGTCCCGCTGAAGATGCCAGATAGATCGCTTTCCAGAGGTCCAGCGTGCAATGCGTCATGCTGACAATATAGCGATTGGAAGCGATCTCCCCGTGAAGTTCCTGTATCCTCCGGATAGCTCGGAACTGATTGAGGACCCCCTCGTCTTCCTGGCCGGGATGCGTCGGCTGCTGGAACTCTCCAAGATTCTCCTTGAGTAGTGCTGTTTGGTTTACACCATGCCACTTTTTGAAAGTGCCAAGCCGCTCAATAGCTTTGGACAACTTTCTGGAATGATCTCGAAAATCCAAAGTGGCCAGATGGAACCCAAAAACGATGACTTGGTAAATTAGATCTTTCAATGGTCCAGCAGCGGCTCGCCGAGCACCGCTGCGTTCGAGACTCCCTTGAAGCAAAAGCAGGGATTGCAAGAACTCTTTCGGGTCTTCAAAGCCGCCAATCTGACGCATTCTGGTTTTTTCCAAGCGGCGCTCCAGCAGGCACAAATAGCGCCGGTAGCTCTCGTGCGGTTCAATTCTTTCCCTTGACTCTTCCAGAAACACGCCATGCATGGATTGATCCTCCAATTCTCGGAGGATTCTTTGTGAAACCGAAACCAGGCGTTCGGAGTGACTGAGATGAGACCGCAGCGCGGAAAGAGTCAGAGTGTAATGATCCAGAATCAGTTGTCGTTGCATTTCAGCTGTTCTTAAACTGGTCTGTGGTGTCACAGAAGGATTCCCGTCTCGGTCCCCTCCCACCCAGGAGCCAAAGGTCAGCAGTGGTGGCAAAGGAAACGTGAGACGCGTCACTTCTTCTAGTTTCCTATAGAAGAGAGGGATGACTGGGATGATTGCCTTGCGAAAGAAGAAAAGAGTTCTTTCAATTTCTTCCTCGACTGTTGGTCGGAGAAAGCGCGTGTGTTCCGTGAGCCAGAGCGTCTCCAAGACCGCGAGGATCTGCTTTTCCAGTTTCTTTTGCGGAGAGCTGTTTTGAGCCCGGACCTCCCAATCATGATGAAGGGCGGCGAGATTGTGAAGATGATCCGTAACTGTTCGACGTCTAGCCTCAGTGGGGTGGGCCGTCAGGACAGGTTGAATGGACAAACTCTTGATGAACGACTCCATTTCCGTCAAGCCGAAGCTTTTTCCTGAAGACTGGGAGATCTGATGGATACCATGTTCAATGGAACCTCGGTACGGCTCCTGTTCGAGGCTTCTTTCTTCTAATCTCCGTTCACGTTGTTTTTCTTCGGCAAGATTAACCAGATGAAAGTAGAGGGTGAAGGCCCGAGCAACACTTTCGGCCTCCCGGAGTCCCAAATTCTGGACAGTATCATCCTTACGATTGATGTCTTCTTTTGTGGGATTTCGGCGAAGACGCTTGCTCGTTTTTCGGAAATCTTCGATCAAATTGAACACGTGACGGCCGGCCTGTTCCTGAATAACATCCCCCAAAAGGGTGGTAAGCATTCTAACGTCACGTCGAAGTTCAGGATACATTTGCGAGTTAATTTTAGGCCACCGTTGATAAAGATGCG
>JALLOL010000357.1 GCA_027717875.1 Acidobacteria bacterium AH-259-L09
AGCTGGGTCATTGCCGCCACTTTTAGCTTACTGCTTTGCGGCCCTCGGATGCTGTGGGCCAAAGAGCCCTGTAGCGATGAGGAAATTCAGAGCCCACAGCCCCCCCAGATGATCGAAGCGGATCTGGCGCTGGTCCGAGGCGGGCCTGACCAGGGAGCGCTCCCTGAATGGAGTAAGATCGAAAAACTGCGAAACTTCTATAAAAGGCATGCGGCAAACCAAGCGCCTTGCTCGATCATTGAAGGAGAAGAGATCGCCGTTCGACTGTTCGTCGCTCGCCCCTCGCTCGAAGAGGAAGGAGCCGATCAGATGGCGGGACGCTTTGCCGCTGAGAAGGCCTTTCAGTTCTATGGGGCCTCTCGGGTGAAGGTGGAAAGGGTGGACAAGGAGGTAACCCGGGAGTATGCCTTTCCAATTGCGGGTCCCGCCAAGATTGCCGATGTTGCCGAAGCGGGCCAACTGGACGTTATGCTCGAGGACCTGGCCCAGCTGCAGCTGGTCACGGTGCCTCGCTTTCGACATCACAAGGTTGTGGGAGCGTCCTCGGAAAACCAGACCGAGGATTGTTTTCTGGTGAGTAACGTCACCGTAGTACCGAGCCGCGTGTTTGATGAGCCGCTGCCAAGCGAGACAAGCGAGTCTCCCCAGGTGCAGCTCACGCTGAACGCCCGCAGGCACGCTCTGGAACATGTGGTGCGGGAGGCGAGATGGCTGCAAAGACTCGACACCGAAGAGCCGGGGTGCCGCGCCAGTGAAGTAGAGGGCTATTTGAGCAGGCAGATCCGTTCGCTCAATCTGACCGTTCGCGAACTCGTACCCGACATCGACTTTGTGGCTCAATCGATCGGATTCTGGCAGGAGGTCGAGCAGCGTATCGAGCAACTGCGCGCCGAAGACGAAGGATGGAAAAAGGAAATCACGAAAGGAGAAAAACCTCGTTGAAGCCGGACTCTATGCTCCAGCCACAGAGGGGAGGGGCGGGGCTGTTAGCCTGGGCGAGAGTCGGGGATCCCTCACTTGCCCGGTTTGGGGGCGCCCTGTCCAGATGGCTGCTGTACTTGATGGTGTGCACAAGTTTCTGGGCAACTGGCCCGCTTCTGGCTTCGGAGCGGTCCGGTCCCTGTGAAGATGGCGATGCTGGCCGGGCCGGCGCTCAGCTCGATTGTGTCACTGACCAACAGCTGGGGAAAATCCTCGCGTACCGTAATCCCACATCGGACGAGCCCTTGATGCGCAAAGCGCTGGCCGCCGCTTTCGATATCGCCGACTGCATCAACGATTTTCGTCTCTTACCCGAAGCGCAGCAGCGGAAGGATTTCCACTGTTTGCAGCACAGGCTTTTGGACTTCTACGAACAGATCAGCCAGCCGGAAACTCAACCCAGCCAGCTCCATTTTCAGGATCTGCTGGCCTGGGCTTCCCTGCGCATTCACTACTGCATGATAGACGAGGACTTGCCCGTCTCGCGCTGTCTGACGCTGGTGGAAAAAGCGCTCAAGGATTATCAATCCGTCTTCAGAGCAGCCGCTCAAATCCAAACCGATCCGGAGAGTTCGAGCAGTGTCGAGCTGGCGGAAACGATGGGAATGAGCATCAAGTTCCCGGCCCCGGACTTTTCAAGGCTTGAAGCATTTGTCGATCTTTCTTTGAAGAACTCGCTGCGGTTTCCTATGGCGTTGGGAAGGCAAATTGGAACGGCCTTGGGCCCAGTCCTGTGTGATGCCTATCAGCTCTATCCCGATCGGCGCGCGTACATTGCTTATCATTACAATCTTCTGATCCGATTTGATGGGGGCAATATGGCCGCCTCAGGCCGGCTCTATCAATTTGTGGAACATTTGAGGGAGTTCTTCCGCCCGGCGCCGGGGATGCCCAGCTTTCTTCAACTGCGGCCGGCCAATTTCAGCACATCGCCGCTCCCCTGCAGTGTGGAAGATTGGATTCTTGCCTTCCCCGAATTCGTGGTGCTGCCCGGATATCGTCTTCCCGGTAAGCAGAAATTGGAGCAGGCTCTGACCGGACTGGAGGCCGTCTTGGCCCAAAGCGCAGAGTTCGTGGATCCTTTGTCCTCTTACGATCTCGCAAAATATAAGACTCATCTCTGGAAGCCCTTTTATCGTTACGGAACCCTCCTCTTTCGGCTGGCCCAGTCGCTGAAGATCGCCAGCTCCCGCGATCAACAGATGTGGGAAACTCGCCATCTGCTAATGGAAAAAGCCCGTGATGCTCTTCTCCTTCGAGCGGTTGAGCCTGGCAAACACCCCCGCGACCCCAAGACGCTTCAGGCTTCCATAAGTCAGCAGATCCGAACTTATGGTGAGGAATTGTTGAGCGAGCTGCAATTTGATCCTTTGATTGACTTCGCTGAAGAGTATCTCGAGGCTGGTGAGGGCTTGCTGAGCGAGCTGCAAAAACAGCGACTGCACCGGCTGCTGGCCATTGTTTACGCTGTCCGGGAAAAGCGGTCCAAGGCACTGGCGCATCTTCAAAAAAGCAATCTCCAACTGGCTGAACTGGAGAAAATTCGAGAGAAATTCCGGGAAGTGGGCGTT
>JALLOL010000358.1 GCA_027717875.1 Acidobacteria bacterium AH-259-L09
ACCGGCAACTGTGGCAGGAGAAGTACGGAAAGTAGGAGACAGGAGACAGGAGAGAGCGAATAGCGCGCGCCAATGCGAATTATTCGAGTTCCGCTAACCGTTTTTCGAACTCCGGCTTCAACCTATCGTGCTCGTTCATAAGCTTCTCCAGCTCCTCAAAGAGGTTCTGAATCTCAGGCGTGAGTACACTACTGCGCTGCACCAGTTTGGAGATCGACTCCGTCTCGCCTTCGGTTGCCGCCTTACACAGCAAAGCTTCAACCTGTTTCGCTTCCTCTTCGCGGGCGGCCATCTCCTTCTCGACCTCCTCGATCCGAGTCTTCAGGGGCTTCAGACGCTTGGAACGCTCGGCAATAATCTCTGCCCGCAGGCGACGCAGTTCTCTACGACTTCTTCCCCGCTCCGGAGTCCGTTTGGCCACCTCATTCTGGGCCTTCTGCTCTTCCCTCCAGCCCACCCGCTCCAGAAAATCCTGGTAGCCGCCCTCAAACACACGGCTCTGCCCCCCGTCGAACACGATGAGCCGGTTGGCCACCCGGCGTAGGATCAGCTCACTGTGAGTGACCAACACGACCACTCCCTCGAAAACCTCCAGTGCATGCATGAGGCCCTCGGTCGACTGCATGTCCAGGTGATTGGTGGGTTCGTCCAGGATCAACAGATTGGCAGGGCTCACCAGGAGCTTGCCCAACAGAACACGACTCTTCTCGCCACCGGAGAGGACCTGCACTTTCTTGAGGGCATCGTCACCCGGGAACATCATGAGACCGCAAATCTTGCGTGCGGCCCCGCGGCTATGGTCGGGGTGGGCCGATAGGATCTCTTCCTCTATAGTCTTATCGGGATCCAGGCGCTCCACATTATTCTGACCGTAGTAGGCCACCTGAGCCTTGGGATGCAGCTGAATCTTGCCGGTGACCGGCTGCAGGACATGGGCGAGTAGCGACAGGAGCGTCGTCTTTCCTCGACCATTGGGGCCGATAACCGCGATCCGATCCTTTGCGCCCACCCGAAAATTCAATCCCTTCATCAGAGTCGGCCCATCGGGGTAGTGAAAGGCGAGTCCCTCCACCTCCATGATCTTCTTAGCTGAAAAGGGAGCGGCATGGAAGCGGAAGTTCAGATCATGGATCTCGTCGAGACGCTCCAGGGTTTTCATCTTCTCCAGCTGTTTGATGCGCGATTGCACCGCTCTGGCCTTGGTGGCCTTGGCCCGAAACCGCTGGATGAACCGCTCCTGCTGGCGACGGTCCCGTTCCTGATTCAGGCGCGTCTTCTCGTGGATCTCCTCTTCCTGGGCAATCTGTGCAAAAACTTTGTGAGTCGTACCTTCCACCTTACGCAACTTGCAACGATGAATCGCCATGGTATGGGTCGTCACCTGATCCATGAACTCGCGATGGTGGGTGATCAGAATCATCTCGCCGCGCCAGGCACGAAGGAAACGCTGCAACCAGCGCATGGAGACAATGTCCAGATAGTTGGTGGGCTCGTCCAACAGCAGCAGGTTAGGCTCGGAAACCAACACCTTGGCAAGGTTGAGACGGACCTGATAGGCGCCCGACAGCTTTTCAGGGGAGCGCTGCAGCAACTCGCCCTCGAACCCCAGACCGTGCAGCGCGGCTTCTGCCCGGTAGCTGAGGTCGGTGCCGTCCTCCGACTCGGAGAGTGCGCCGCAGGTCTCGGACAGAACGCTGTCCTGGCTAAACTCCAGATGCTGGGACAGGTGAGCGATCCGGTAATGCCTGGGCACCACGATCTCTCCGCCATCTGGCCTCTCGGTCCCCAACAGGAGCCGGAACAGGGTGGTCTTGCCGTGCCCATTCCGGCCGATAAGTCCGAGCCGCTCGCCCGGATTCATCACGAAGTTGACGTCGTCCAAGAGTACGTTGGAACCGTAGGACTTGGAAAGATTGAGCACACGAATCATGGAAGGCTAAATGTTAGCTTCATAACCTGATGTTGTGAATCTGGAGATGATGGTTTGTAGGTGCTTTTCTGGACACCTAAACAAGCCTTTCCTGCAGGGGAATGATCTTTCCAGATACCTACCTTCGCGAAGGGAGACGGACTCGGCCCCTTATATCAGAATAGTGAATCGACCCTGAGCCATCTCGAACCACCTCAAAATCTCCTTCCACGTCCCTCACATCGATTCCACCTGAAGAATCACTCACTACCACATTACCCACGACATGAAGCACCTCTATTTCGCCTGAGGAATCTTCTATCTCGACGTCGTTTTTCACATCACGGATATCGATGGAACCGGAGCTATCTTCAATTCTGAGCGAACCCCCTAAATCGGTCAATTTAATACTGCCAGAACTATCATCGATGACGATGTCTCCCCCGATCTCATCAATGGTAATCGAGCCCGAGCCATCGTCAATATCTAAGTTGAGACGAGAGGGTAAAGTCAGAGTCAAGTTAACTACCCCATCGGAGCCCCTCGTTCGGGCCATGACTACTAGAGTGTCTCCCTCGACGCGGTGAGAAAACTCAAGGTTGTTCAATATTGCCTGGGCATCTCTTGAG
>JALLOL010000359.1 GCA_027717875.1 Acidobacteria bacterium AH-259-L09
CGGGCTAGGAGGGCCCGTTCTCGGGAAACTTCTGAGACGCGGCCCACAAACCGTATCAACACCGGAGGAATCAAAACCATGACAAGGTTGGTTCAGTTGCTGTCGATTTTTCTGCCGTCCTTATGGGTCACTCTCTGGTCGATGGGAGGGATTGGCGCTCAGTTGGAAATGCAGAAGGCGTCGCCAGTAGGGGAATCGGGTCGCACCCCACAGCGCCTAGCCGGCTTTGGCCCTGAGATAATTCGGAGGCCAGCAAAGCTTGTTCCGAGTTCGAGTAGTAACGTTCAAACGGAGCTGAAGAATTGGATAGAGGTTAGTATCCCAGAATACATGAGACGGAGCAGGATGCCCGGCTTCAGCATCGCCGTTGTAAAGGACGGGGAAACGGTTTACGCACAGGGTTTTGGCGCCAGGGACCCGAAACGAAATCTGCCGGCAACCACTAACACCCTCTACGGCATCGGGAGCATAACGAAGAGTTTTGTCGCTATTGGCATTATGCAGCTCGTTGAGGGGGGAAAGATCCGGCTGGAAGACCCGGTTAGCAAGCACATTCCCTTCAAAGTCGGCCTTGCCGGAAAACCGATCACCGTTCATCACCTGCTCACGCACACTTTGGGGATTCCCAGCTTAGCCTCCTCATCCGTCGCACTCAGGAGAGGACTAGGCTTCGACACTGGTGTTCCCTTTGGCAGCGCTGGAGACTTTTACAGATTTGTCAATGGGGCAAGCAATGAGATCGTAGCCGAACCCGGAGAGAGGTTCTTCTACCACAATGCGGGATGGAGAATGCTCGGCCATATCATCCAAGAGAAGTCGCATCTCCCCTTCCATAAATATCTCAAGCACCGCGTGATCGATCCGCTGGGGATGAAAAGAACCACCTTGAACATCTCGGACTTTTCGGCCGATCCGGACCACATCGTACCCCATCGAAGGAAGTCCGAGGGCAGCGTCGAGGCCGCCAGTTTCCCTTACCCGGATCCTGATGATAACGTTGGTTTTAGCTTTCTTGTGGCAGCCGGAGGGGTGGTGAGCTCGGTCAACGAAATGACCAAGTATCTGAATGCCCAGATCGAGAAAGGTAGGTATGCAGGAGGAAGGTTGGCCAGCAAGGACTCATTCGAGAAAATGCAGATGCTGCACATTCGGACCACTGACGGCTATTACGGCCGAAACGGATACGGCTATGGCCTGAGGATCTACCCCGATTTCTTGGGTTACAAGCTCATAAGTCACGGAGGCTCGATTATCGTTTCAACTGCCCATATGGCTTTCATTCCCGAGATCAAAGCCGGTGTGATCATGATGGGCAACAGCTCCGGAATGCCATATCAGACAATTGCACAAAGCATCTTGGCGATTATGCTCGGTAAGGACCCTGAAGAGGCGCTGCCCCCGCTCAAGATCAAGAACCGGATGGAGAAGCTGGCGGGCGAATACGCAGTTTATCGTGGGCTCCAAAAGGCTACCGTCATCGAAGCAGGCGGAATGTTATATCTTGAAACTCACTCACCCTTCGATGGAAGTCGCTCTCGTGTGGCACTTATCCCGGATGACCCAACCCTCGATTCAACTCAGTTCTACACTTTGAGAAATGGTCTGAGGTCACCAGTCGAGTTTGCGATCCAAGACGATGGGGCAATCGACCTGTTCGTGGGCCGGTACTGCTACCACAAGGTGAACTAATTGTTGGCGGAAGACATTCGGGATAAATGAATCACAGTCACCAGATGGCCTTGGCGGCCGTCAGTCCTTCATAAATCGAATGATCAGGTCGCTCAGGTCGTCCCCATGTTCCGTCTTAAATAGGTGTTGGGCGTGTGCGGAGCCGGAGTACACCTTTAGTTCTTTCGGTTCCGAGGACGCTTCATACATCGAGCGAACCACCGGTGCTGCGAAATCCCCTTCCGCCACAACGAAGAGTTTCTTTCTACTCTGGTTTTCTAGCGCCTCACCCCCTGCAGGCGCGAGCAGAAGCACCTTGTCGACTTTCGGGTCATGCGTGTATTGAAGCGCGCGATTTACCTCCGCGCCTCCCATGCTGCCGCCAACCAGACCGATACGCTCAACTCCCTTACTCCCCAAATACTTAAGAGCACCCAAGACGTCCTGGTGCTTCTCATTGGTCTCGCCAGCTAAACTGTTGCCGTATCCCCGGAAATTAATGCAAAGAGAGCTGATGCCCCGCTCTTGAAGACTCCTCGCTTGGACATGCCAGCTTTCCTTATCAAAAACCGCTCCATGGGCGAATACCACCACTCTTCCGGTAGTCCCTTCAAAGTAGTCCGCCTCGATGACCGCCCCATCGGAAGTCTCAAAAGTGACCGTTTCATAAGGACTCTTGCCCCCAGCAGACAAAATGAGACCGCACAAGAAAAGCGGGACAAAGACCTGAAACAAAAACGGCAAAGTTGCTCCTCTCTCCGGCTCAGTCGATCAACTCGTCCTCCACGGCTCTGGTCGGATTCGACAATCGAAAGTATATTTCTTCGCCACCCGGGTCGGGAAACTGGGTGAGGACAAGGTCCAG
>JALLOL010000036.1 GCA_027717875.1 Acidobacteria bacterium AH-259-L09
AGGTCAATCTCCTTCAGGCGCTTGATCTTATCCCTGTACTTGGCCGCTTTTTCAAACTCAAAACGCTGGGCAGCCTTCTTCATTTCACTCTCCAGCTCCTGCATCTCTTGTTTGATCTCTTCCGGGGAAGAGTACTGCTCAACTTCTTCCGCCACCATGGGGACCTCATAGTAGTCCAGTTGTGTCATTTGCAGGAGAGTGGTGTCGACCGGTTTGAGAATGGTTTGAGGCGTAATATTGTTTTGTTCGTTGTATTCTTCTTGGACCTTTCGACGCCGTTGTGTTTCATCGATTGCCGTGGCCATCGAGCGAGTAATCACATCGGCGTACATGATTATCCTTCCGTTGACGTTACGAGCCGCTCGTCCTGAAGTTTGAATCAAAGAGGTGCTGCTTCGTAAAAATCCCTCCTTATCCGCATCCAGGATCGCTACTAATGACACCTCGGGCAGATCAAGCCCCTCGCGGAGAAGGTTCACTCCTATTAAGACGTCAAATTTACCGAGTCGGAGATCCCTCAGGATCTTGATCCGATCCAGCGTGTCGATTTCCGAATGTAGATAGCAGACGGCAACTCCCAGTTCAGTATAGTATTCGCTCAGTTCCTCGGACATCCGTTTGGTGAGAGTGGTCACCAGAACGCGTTCCTTTCGCTCCGCTCGCTGGCCAATTTCTTCCAACAAGTCCTCAATTTGGCCTTTGACTGGCCGGACCTCAATCTCTGGATCCATCAGGCCGGTAGGCCGGATGATTTGTTCGACGACTTCGCCCCCACATCGCTCTAATTCGTAGGGTCCCGGTGTGGCCGATACATAAATCGTTTGGGGGAGCCGGGCTTGAACTTCGCCAAAGTTGAGGGGTCGGTTGTCCAGCGCAGAAGGCAAGCGGAATCCGTACTTGACCAGATTGAGCTTTCTGGAGCGGTCTCCCTCGTACATACCGCGTAACTGTGGGATCGTGACGTGACTTTCGTCAATGAAAACGATCGCGTCCGAAGACAGGTAGTCCATCAAGGTCGGGGGAGGTTGCCCGGGGAGTCGGACGGTCAGATGACGAGAATAGTTCTCGACCCCTCGGCAGTAGCCAACGGTCTTGATCATCTCCAGATCGAACATAGTTCGTTGGTGAACCCGCTTCGCCTCCAAAAGCCGTCCTTCTCTCTCTAACTGCGTCCGGTGTTCCTCCAACTCCTGTTTGATGCTCTTGACGGCAGCATCCCATCGACTTCGAGGCATCACGTAGTGAGATTTCGGGTAGATGGGCACGCGTTGATGTTCCTTGATGATCTCTCCGGTGAGGGGGTCAAACTGGAGAATCGTGTCAATTTCATCTCCGAAGAGTTCAATCCGGATTCCGTAATCACTGTAGGCGGGAACCACTTCGATGACGTCGCCACGAACCCGAAAACTTCCTCTCACAAGCTCAAGATCGCTGCGCTCATACTGGATTTCAACTAACTTGTGCAGAATATCCTGGCGTTTGACCTGCTGGCCTTGGCTCAACATCAACAGCATCCCATAGTAAGCTTCGGGCGATCCGAGACCATAAATACAGCTCACACTGGCCACGATGAGGCAATCACGTCTTTCGAAAAGCGAACGGGTTGCTGAATGACGGAGTCGATCGATTTCATCGTTAATAAGCACCTCTTTCTCTATATAGGTGTCACTGGAAGGGAGGTAAGCTTCAGGCTGGTAGTAGTCATAGTAACTGACGAAATACTCGACAGCGCTGTGCGGAAAGAAGTTTTTGAATTCCTGATAGAGTTGCGCGGCCAGGGTCTTGTTGTGACTCAAAACCAAGGTGGGACGATTCACCCTCTCGATGACCTTGGCCATGGTGAAGGTCTTTCCTGATCCGGTCACACCCAGCAAAATTTGGTCCTGTGTGCCTTTTTTCATTCCTCCAACCAGTTCATGGATTGCTCTGTTTTGATCTGGGCTGGGACGAAAAGGGCTCACCAGTCTAAATTCGGCAGATTCGGCCCAGGCTCGTCCATAGGAGACCCCGGAGTAGGAGAGTTCTTTGGAGCTCGACATAAACGACCATTATACAAGACAGGAGTCAGGAGACAGGATGCAGGAGAAAGGAGAAAGGAGAAAGGAGAAAGGAGAAAGGAGTCAGGAGACAGGATGCATCGCACCTTAAGCGCAAGAAGGGCCGACGGTCATCCGCGAACTCTGCCTGTGCGCGCTTCGTCGACTTTTCACCGCACAACTACGCCGATGACCTCGAACTGTCCTGTGACGGTCTCAGTTGTGGCTGCATCAGCAGTACCTGTAAAACCAGGCTGCTTACCTCCTACTGTTACCTCAAAAGTTCCAGGCTCTACAACTCGTCTATATTCCTTGTCTATTAGCGACAGCTGCCTCGGGGCTAAGAGGAATTCCACTTTGCGTTTTTCTCCTGCTTCGAGGTAGATTCTCTTGAAGCCCTGCAAGGCACGAATCGGCACTGGCACGGATGCTTTCACATCGCTTAGGTAGAGTTGAACGACTTCCTCACCCGCCATATCACCAGAGTTTTCAACTTTCACGCTGACAGCCACATCTTCACCGGCTCGAACCGATCTTGGCAGAGTCAAGTTACTGTACGTAAACTTCGTATAGCTAAGACCGTGGCCAAAAGGATAAAGTGGATCGCCTTCAAAATATCGATAAGTTCTCCCTTTCATGTTGTAATCATTAAAAGGTGGAAGTTGATCGACCGACTTATAGAAAGTCACCGGAAGCCTGCCTGCTGGATTATAGTCACCGAACAGCACATCGGCTAGGGCGGTACCTGCAGCCTGTCCTGGATACCAGGCCTCGACGATTGCTGGGATATGCTCGTTCGCCCAATTCACCGCTAAAGCGCTTCCGTTTAAGAGCACCAAAACGATCGGTTTTCCCAGCCTGTATATTGTTTTGAGAAGCTTCTCCTGCACTTCGGGTAGTTTGAGAGTTAGCCGATCACCGCCCTTAAAGCCTTCTACAGGCACCCTCATTTCCTCACCTTCCAAGCGCGGTGAGAGTCCCATTACCATGAGGACGACATCCGCCTGTTTTGCTGCTTCCACCGCTTTCTTCTCTAGATCTTCTTGAGGCACAGACCATACCAGCTCAATGTTTGCATCGTTTAAGGTCTCATGGAACTCGACCTTTATCCTATAGGAGTGGCCAGCTTCTAGATTGACGGTCGCATATTGGTATTGAGGATGATGTATGTTGTTGAATTCAACCAGAAGCTCGTCTTCCAGGTAGACCTCAAATGCATTAAACCCTCTGGCGCCTAGCTGGTATGTTCCCGTGACGGGCGGCACAAGTACGCCTGCCCAACGCACTCCGAAATTATCGTCGTCAAGATCCTGGTGCGGCGAACCATCCCACCAATTGAAGTCTATTTGCTTATCGATCCGGCTAAAGATAGGCTTGCCAGTGAAAGGACCGCTTTCAATGTGCTCACCCGTATTTGGATAGGTCGATTCTCGATAACGATAAGCTCTGTTGTTGAAATCACTACTGTCAAAGTACTCACCCTTTAGTCCGTTTTCTTTCTCTGGCCCATCAGAGGTAAATAAGGCTGAAGAAGGAATCACTTCAAATCTCGGCAGATTCTCTGCCAGTTCACAACCCACGGCATGCAGGACCTTGGTTTGTGGTGACACCTTCGCGCGAATGCCTTGCAGCAGCGTAACAGGGCTGGAAGGATTACCATTGTAGTTTCCCAGGAGAACTTCCACATCATCCGCATTAGGACCAATGACGGCAATGGTGCCAAGGTCCTTTCTCAAGGGGAGCAGGGCATTTTGGTTCTTTAACAAAACGATTGATTTTCGACCTGTTTCCAAAGCCAACTCCCGGCGTTTCTCACTGTCATTCACTTCATAGGGAATCCTGGTATAGGGAACCATTTCAGGTGGATCGAACATGCCCAGCTTGAACCTTGCCCTGTACAACCGTTTAACCGAAACGTCGATTTCCTCCTCTGCGATCAGCCCCTTTTCAACCGCCTCGAGCAAATTCGTATACTCGATGCCACAGTTAAGATCACAACCTGATTTGATTCCCAGGGCAGCTGCCTGGGGTGCTGTTTCGACCACTTTATGATTCTTGTGGATATCTCTAATAGCACCACAGTCAGAAACCACATAGCCTTCAAAACCCCATTCTTGCCTTAGAATTTCAGTCAGCAGACGGTGACTACCACAGCAGGCCTCACCCTCGAATCTGTTGTAAGCACACATGACGGAAAAGGCTTTTGCTTCTTTGATGCAAGCTTCAAAATGGGGCAGGTATGTTTCTCGCAGATCGCGCTCATTTGGCAAGGCATCAAAGGTGTGTCGGTCCGGTTCGGGACCGCTGTGAACGGCGTAATGTTTCGGGGTGGCGACAGCCTTCAGGTATTTCGGGTCATCACCTTGCAGGCCTTTCACAAACTGAATAGCCATTTGTCCTGTGAGGTAGGGATCTTCTCCATAAGTCTCCATGCCGCGGCCCCAGCGCGGATCGCGGAAAATATTGATATTTGGTGACCAGAAAGTAAGTCCTTGATAGATGCCTCTCTTTCCTCGTCGGACGAACTCATGATGCTTTGCACGTGCTTCATCTGAAATCCCCGTGGAAACCCGATGCATGAGCGCTTCATCCCAAGTAGCGGCCAAACCGATTGCCTGAGGAAAAACTGTTGCCCGCCCGGCCCGAGCGACGCCATGTAAACACTCATTCCACCAGTTGTACTTTGGAATATCTAAGCGCTCTATAGCCGGCGCGTCATTTACCAGTTGAGAGATTTTCTCTTGCAGTGTCATCCTGGATACCAGATCATCCACGCGCTTCTCCAGGGAAAGGTTAGGATCTTTGTACGGTAGTACCGTTTCTCGTTTACAGGTGATATTGGAAATAATAAGACAGACAAAAAAAGGCACAATACTTGCTGTTTTGACAGAGAACCTAATCATTTCGCTTGCCTCCTTTCAGGAGATCGAAGTCTTCCAATGGCTGATTCCAATATTTCCGCTGCCTCCAGGACGATTCTAGGTCTCTTTCTGAGAATTTGCTAGGAGCAAATCGGTGGTCACTGGTTGGCCCGCGCTGTGGGGCTCTGGGGCTGACGCTCAGAGCCCAGTTGATGTATATCGGGACTTTGCCTGATTCGGGGTTCAGAGGACTGACCTGCCTGCAAAACCTCCGGTGCGATCTTTGGGCTGTTTTCTGTTAACGTGTTCAGGGGTGGACATCCATGGCTGGAATCTCTAAACTCTTAACTATTACAGACGTTATTTTGTACAGCATGGTGAGCAAAATCAGACGAATACCGGGTGGGTGTAGGAAGCTTGGTCTTCTGGTCTTAATAGCCGTAGCCGGCTGCACCCAAATAGTCTACAGCCAGGCACAGAATCGGATAGAGGGACGTTTGCAGGCAGGTTCTGGTTCCAAGCTGCCTGACAACATCAAGGTGACCCTCAAGCTTTTCTCCGGCTCGCAAGTGGATAGTGTGATGGTGAGCGGTAATGCCCGTTTTTCTTTCGGAGGGCTATCCGCGGGGAAATATGTGGTTTCGGTGCATGCAGAGGGATTTTTCCCCGTTGAAGAGCAAGTCGAGATACCCAGTGGATATATCCACAATATTGTGAATGTGATCATCAATTTGCGGCCCAGAAAAACAGGAGATGCCGTCCAGAAATTGAACCGTGAGAAGACCGTCTCGATTGGATCACTTAAGGTACCCTCAAAGGCTCAAAAGGAAGTTGAGGAGGCGGAGAAGGCGGCAGCAAAGGGAAGATATCGAGAAGCCATTAAACATGCAGAAAAGGCGTTAGACATCTATCCTGATTACTTCGAAGCTTACAACAATTCGGCAGTCTACCATTATCAAGAAGGAGAGGCGGAGCGGGCTGTTGAGCTTTTTGGGAAGGCGCTTAAGTTAAACCCCCAAGCTGTCCGCTCACACATCAATCTAGGCCGCGTTTATCTTGAACTTTCACGGCCCAAACAGGCCATCCCGCATTTCAAGCGCGCTGCCGAACTCAATCCTTCTTCCTCCGAGATTCACTATCATCTAGGCCGGGCCTTTATTCTCGCCTATCAATTTGGTCTCTCTGTTAAGCCCTTGCGAAAGGCCTTGGAACTTGACCCTCGCGTGGAACATGCTCGATTTTTTCTGGCGCATGTGCTTTATGAGTTAGGAAACAAATCTGACGCCGTGTACCAGCTGGAGCTCTATCTGAAAAGTGACCCCAAAGATCGGCGCAAACTGGGAGAGAAGCTAAATCAGTGGAAATCAGAACTGGGTCAATCGGCCCCCCGCTAGGCACCATATTGACCACGGGCCACGGTTGAGTCAAAGAAGAGCGTGGAAAGTCGATTCGCTCACCTTTGATTCAAATTTTTGAATCAGACGGGGCATAACATTCAATATTTTGAATTATCTGGAACCGAGAGGCCCCTTTGGCACTCCCCAAATTGTGTGCCAAGTATTTAAGAAAAGAATAAGTTAGCTACGATTGTGAAATCCCTCTTCCTTTTGTGGAAAAGAAATTGCATGTACAATGCGAGATAGACAATCGTGATCACAACGTGTAAAGTGGTCGCACATATTTGTCAAACCCAATTTTTGGGGGGACTATTTTTAAGGGAGGTGCGCTAATGGTTTTTCGAAAGTTTTCTACCGCCTTATTCCTCGCCTTCATTCTTGCGGTTCCAGCCTTTGGGCAGGGAACCGAGGGGAGTATTTCCGGCACTGTCCGGGACGCGACGGGGGCCGTGATTCCAGGTGTTGAGGTGACAGTGACTCGTTTGGAAACAGGGACTATGCGGACGGTGATCAGTGACGATGCAGGACGGTACGTTGCATCAGCTCTGTCCATCGGAAGCTACGAGATCTCCGCCCAGCTAGCTGGTTTTAAGCGGTTTGTGGAAACAGCGATCGAGCTCAATGTAGCCGATCGTCTTCGCATCGACGTGACTCTGGAAGTCGGTGAGGTGACCGAGGTAGTGACGGTTGAGTCGGGAGCTATTCAGATCCAAACCGAAACCAGTGAGCTCAGTGACGTCATCGAGGGCGAACAGATCACAGAGTTGGCGATTAACGGAAGAAATTTTGTCTCCCTGGCGGCCTTGACCACAGGGGTAAGCAACCAGCTGCCCGACGTGGTAGGTGTGGGCGTTACCGGTGGCACACAGGGATTGTTCATCAACGGCCAAAAGGGACATTTTGTCAACTGGATGGTGGACGGGGCTCAGAATACCGATGTCGGCAATCAGCATTCCCTCACCACGTATCCGGCTGTCGAGGCCTTATCAGAGTTTAGGATTCTCACCAGCAATTACAGTGCGGAATATGGTACCGCCGGTACGGGGATCGTCGCCGCCGCCACCAAGAGCGGCGGGCAGGAATATCATGGCAGTGTTTATGAGTTCCACCGCAACGACGTGTTGGATGCGGCGGATTTCTTTGCCTCGATTGGCCCCGGTGGTGAGAAGACGAAGTCGCCTCTCATCCTGAATAACTACGGGTACACCATTGGCGGACCGGTCATCAAGGGGAAGGAGAAGGACTTTTTCTTCTGGTCTCAGGAATGGAAAACCACACGGAGAGGAACGGTCATTCGCGCGGCCACTCCGACGCAGGCCATGCGGGCCGGAGACTTTTCTGCACTGGACCCCATCACCGATCCGTTGACCGGCGAGTCCTTTGCGGGGAATATCATTCCGGACAGTCGCATCAATCCGGAATCCCGCAAGATGCTCGATATCTATCCGCTGCCGAACGTCGCCACGGGAGAATTCCTGAACTTCAACCTGGCTCCCAGTGTTCCCCAAAACTTTCGCCAAGAATTGGTTCGCTGGGATCACCACTTCAGCGACAACGTCACGCTGGTGGGTCGGTTCATCTACGACTCGTTTGATGACACTCCGCCAACAACTCTGTGGACGAACCAGTCTTTCCCCAACATCAACGCCACCATCAATACTCCAGGTCTCAACTTCATGCTCAAGCTGACCCACGTGATGAACCCCAGGCTGGTTCACGAGTTCAATTACAGCCAGGCCGGAAACAACATCGATATCGTGATGAATGGGCAGTTTGAGCGGCCGTCGAATCTGAACATTCCTCAGCTTTTCCCTGAAAACCGCGCCGATCGCATCCCCAACATCATTTTGTCCCAAGGATGGGGCAATCTCAACACGGGCTCCTGGCCCTGGAACAACCTCAACGATGTCTGGACCTGGGACGACAAATGGACCTGGACACGAGGCGATCACAGCCTGAAATTCGGTGCCGTCTACATGTGGCAGCGCAAGAACCAGGACGCTTTCGGTCCCACCCAGGGACAGTTCAACTTCACTGGAAAGTTCACGGGGAATGCGGTGGCGGACTTCATGTTGGGCCTCGCCAACACCTACGAAGAGCTCGATGTACAAAGAGAAGGATTGTACCGCTACTGGCAGTTTGAGACCTTCCTCCAGGATGACTGGAAAGTTAAGCCCAATCTCACCCTTAACCTTGGTTTACGCTACTTTTTGATCCCGCACCTGTACGAAAAGAACAACGAGGTCACCGCCTTCGTCACTTCTCAGTATGATCCGAGTCAGGCGGTGCAACTCGATCCGGCTAGCGGGGCCATCATCGAAGGAAGTGGCAACTTGCTCAACGGTGTCGTACAGGCCGGCCAAACTGGCTTACCGCGCTATCTCACAGAGACCGCCAAGTTCGATTTTGCTCCTAGACTCGGCTTTGCCTGGGACCTCACCGGGACAAGTTCGATTGTACTCCGCGGAGGATGGGGGTTTGGATATTACCGGACCGAAGGAAACGACACTTACAACTTCATCAACAATCCGCCCTTCGCGAGGAGAGTTAACGTCAATGAACCTCTGATCGATAACCTGGCCGTCGGTGGTGTCTCACCCTCATTTCCGCCTGGTCTTTCTCGCTTCGAGGATACGTTCGATCCGCCGCAGATTCAGCAATGGAGTTTCGGTCTCCAGTTTGATACCGCTGAGTTTGTCCGCGACAGCCTGTTTGAGATCTCCTACGTAGGCACCCATGTGGAAGGGCTTCCCCTGTCCCGAAATATCAATCAGCCGCTCCCTGTGCAGAGCTTTGATTTCGATCCGGCAATCAACGAAGGGACTCTTTCGACCGATCTCTTTCGGCCCTTCATCGGCTACGGTGGCATCGACGAACGCGCAACTGCGGGGCGATCGAACTACCACTCGCTGCAGGTGAACTTCAATAAGCGCTTTTCGAGGGGCTTCAGGTTCCAGCTAGCTTACACATTCGGAAAATCCTTGAACAACTCGGAAAGTTTCGAAGACAACCCGCAGAACGCTTTCGATATCGAAGCCGAGTATTCCCTGGCGGACTGGGATGTGACCCATGCTGCGTCGATCAATTACATCTGGGAGCTGCCGTTCTTCAAAGACCAGCAAGGCTTCGCTGGAAAGATCCTTGGTGGTTGGGAACTTTCTGGTATTACCCTGCTCCAGTCCGGCCGGCCATGGGAAGTTGGAATGTCCTTGCCGAATACTGGCTTGGCCAACCGACCGAATCTGAATGGCAGTGTCGAAGGACCGGAAACGATCCAGCAGTGGTTTAGTACGACAGTCTTTTCGCAACCAGCGCCGGGCTTCTTCGGTAGTGCGGGTCGAAACATCATTCGTGGACCCGGGATCAACAAGTGGGATGTCTCCCTCTTCAAGAACAATAGACTTCCCTGGTTCGGCGGCGAATCGGCAAATCTCCAGTTCCGGGCAGAGTTCTTCAACCTCCCCAATCACCCGATCTTCAATAGCTTAGCCTTGAATCTGGGGTCCGGAAACTTTAGTCAACTCACAGGCACTCGTGACCCGCGTATTATCCAGTTCGGTCTGAAGCTCGATTTCTAAGATCTGCAGTCGCCTAGAGCAACTGACGAGCTCATCTGAGGCTTACGCCTCAGATGAGCTCGTTTTGGTTTCATGCTAAACTAACTTTCGGTCGCGGCCAGGTTTTGACAAGCGAGGACAATGAGCACGAATCGGTTAAACCGACTGCCAATTCCCCTTCTCTCTTTGTCTTTCTGCTGGGTATTCGGTTTCTCACAGCTCGCAGACGAGGAAGCTAAAGACTACTATCAAAAGTGGCTTAATGAGGATGTCACCTATCTTATTACTGAAGAGGAAAGAGACGTCTTTCTGAAGCTTCAGACCGATGCTGAGCAGGACCACTTCATCGAGCAGTTCTGGCGAAGGCGAGATCCCGACCCTGGCAGCTCCTTCAATGAATTCAAAGAGGAACACTACCGCCGTGTTCAGTATGCCAACGAGCGTTTTACGGCTGGCGTTGTTGGGTGGAAGACGGATCGGGGGATGATCTACATCAAATATGGCCGGCCCGACGACATCCAGGACTATCCGGCCGGATCTACCTACGTCCGCCCACGGCATGAAGGTGGCGGAACAACTCTTGTCAACCCCTTCCAGATCTGGCGCTACAACTACATCAAAGGCATTGGGAGCGACGTGGAAATCGAATTCGTCGATACCTATGGTGGCAATCTTTACCGTTTCGCCAACGATGAGTTGGAAAAGGATGCACTGTTGTACCATCCCATCGGACTGACGCTTTCCGAGCAGCTCACGGGCGGCGGCAAATCCGAGCGCATCCTTACTCGCCACTTTGGAGACCTCGACGAGAAACTGCGCAATCAGATCGGCCGCACTCCCCGGGCTAAGGACCAACCTTTTGAACGGATGAGGGTTCTAAAGGAGCTGCAGTCTGCTCCCGAGATCAAGTATCAGGACCTGCGGCGAATCGTCACCACGAAAATTCATTACTCCAACCTCCCTTTTAAAACTCAAGTTTCCTTCCTGTCCCTGCATGAAGAGAAGGGCCTGGTTGCCCTCAGTATCTCAGTAAAGGATTCAAAGCTGACTTTCAAAAGACTTTCCTCCGGTGCCGAGCGAGCGACCGTCGAAATCTATGGAATGGTCTCTTCCTTAACCAATCAGATCGTCCGAGAATTTGAGGACACCCTTGTCCGGGACAAAGTCGGCGGATCCTTCGCTGGCACGTCAATTGCCCAGAAAAAGCTGATTGTGCCTGCCGGTCGATACAAGCTGACTTTGGTGGTGCGAGATGCCAACAGTGGAAGAGTCGGAAGCGGTGAGTTCAGTTTGCTGGTTCCAACACCGCGGGGGTTCTCATCCAGTACTCTGGTCGTAGCTGATAGGATCGAAAAAGCAGTGTCAGGGGCAGCCAACGATTCTCTTGTCTTGAGTGCGGGATACAAAGTCATCCCCAACATGGAGAGAACCTTTCATCAAGGACAAGACTTGCAGTTCTACCTTGAGCTTTACAACTTTGCCGTCGACCAGTCTTCGTCGCTTCCGTCACTCAAAGTTGACACGAAGATCCTTAAGGACGGAGCGGAGTGGGCTGGTGCGGGCCCGGTTCTGAGCGAGTCACTGAACCATCAAGAGCTTCTCAAAGATCGACTGCTGCTAATGAAGAAGGTACCCACTAAAACAATGAGTTCAGGCGATTATCGCATTGTTATGACCTTTGAGGACCAAATCAGTCGGCAAGTGACGGTGGCGGCCGTAGACTTCAAGGTTATTCAATGAGGTTGTTTCCCTTCCTTTTCCTCTTGACCTTTCAAAGTGGTGATGCCTCGGTCCAGGAACACTTCCAGCGCGCAGTCGAGCTACAGAATCAGGCGAAGCTTGCTGCCGCCGAAGCAGAGTATCGAGTGGTCGTCGAGCTGGACCCCGACCATGTCGAGGCCCATAACAACCTGGGGTCAGTTCTCGTACGTCAGGCTCGCTTCGAGGACGCAGTAGAGAGCTATTCCCGGGCGCTTGAGTTGTCCCCCGAGGCTTTTCAAATACAGAAGAACCTGGGATTGGCCTATCTCCAGTGGCAAAAGTATGATTTGGCAGCAAAACACTTTGGTGAGGTCTTAAAAGCAAACCCCTCAGATACGGAAGTGGAACATCTCTTGGGCGCCTGTTATGTCGTCCTGGAGAAGTTCTCGATTGCAGTTGACCATCTGGAGGCTGTCCGAAAGAAGAAGCCACAAGATCCTTCTGTGCTTTACTCGTTAGCGGTTGCCCAGACGCGCCTCGGTGAATTCTCAGAGGCCGAAAAGACACTTGCTGAAATGATGTCTCTGATGGGTGATTCAGCAGAATTACATCTTCTCTGGGGTGAGGCATTGGAAGGGCAGAGCCGATATACAGAGGCTCTGGCGCACCTGGACAAAGCACTGGAGCTGAATCCGCGTCTCCCGCTTGCGCATTTCATTCGAGGACGAATTCATTGGCGAGAAGGAAGAGCAGAGGAAGCCGAAGCAGAATTCTCAAAAGAATTGACCATTAGTCCCCGCCATGCCGAATCCTTCTTCTATCGTGGTACGGTTTATGCCTATTGGCGCCGATTTGATGAAGCCATTGCAGACTTTAAAAAAAGTATTGAAATGCGACCGGATGCAGCTGAGGCCTACTTTCACTTGGGTAGAGCGCTCCACCAAGCAGGTCGTTCAGAAGAAGCCGTTCCGTGGTTGGAGAAGAGTGTTGAGAGGAAACCGTCAGACCCGCAGCCCTATTACCTTTTGGGTCAGATCCTCATATCTAAGGGAGAACGTGAGCGCGCAAGGCAACTCCTCAAGACCGCAGCCGCTCTTCAAAATGAAGAACGCCGTGCCCTGGAAGAACGGGTCATGAAAGCCCCGAAAAGGCCCTGAGCTTCCGGTTGAGTGGTGCTGTTTTCCCGTTTTCCAACGTGGCGCCCAATTCCTGCTCTTTATGCAACTCTCCGAATCATTCTCAATCACGGCTTGTGTCCCCAGAAGAGGGCGTTCTGAGGCCACGGAACCCTGCAGGATTGGAAGCGGACTGCCAGAAGACTCCCAATCGACGTAAACAGTTACTCTCTTCGAATGCTCTCCTTTGAAAGGCCCTCCTTCTCGTGGATAAGGTAGTGAAAGTCAGCAGGAATATTCTTAAATTCCTGGATCTCTCCACTGGGCCATTGGACCTTTAACAGATCGACCTTCGCAGCGCTTCCCAGTCCGAAATGAGCACGAGGATCACTTGCCGAATAAATCGACACCGTCCTTTTGATTTCCCAGATCTGCCTCAATTCTCCTGTGACAACTGTAATCCGAGTTCCAATGCCATCGCGGTTGCTCCGCTCTCCCACGGTTCTGAACATAACCCAGTGATTCTGATCGGCTAGATCATTTCGGAACAACTGCGGCCAGTCGTTCAGGTTGGCAATTATGAAATCGATATCACCGTCATTGTCCCAATCGCTGAAAGCGACTCCTCTACTGACGGTCTCTTTTTGTATATCAGGCCCTGCTTCACGACTTGCATTCCTAAAGGTACCGTCTCTCTGGTTCGAGTAGAAGGAACAAGGCTGGTGGTAAGCTTCCGCTAGGGAGCAGTGTAAAAGAAATGGGTAGACGTGGCCATTAGCAAAAAAGATATCCTTCCAACCGTCGTGATTCAAATCCACAAAACGCGTTCCCCAGCTGACGAGGTGCCACTCGGAACTTTGAAAATGGCTCTGCCCCTCGACGTGTTTAAACCATAAATCTCCCTCATTGTGATAAAGGGTATTGTAATCGTTGGAAAAGTGTGTCAAGAACACGTCCAGGAGCCCATCGTTATCGTAGTCGGCAATATCCACCCCCATGCTTGCCTGCTCCATACCGTGCCCACTCACAGCCAACCCACTCAAATATCCCATCTCTTTAAAAGTCCCGTTCCCCTGGTTCACGAAAACCAGGTTGGGCGTGGCATCATTTGCCACATAAAGGTCTAGGTCACGGTCATTGTCGATGTCGGCCCACACCACACCCAAACCGAAATAGCGGTCGCGATCCACTGCTCCACTTTCTTCGGTGACGTCGGAAAACGTCCCGTCTCCGTTGTTCCGGTAAAGAACATCAGGGGCACCTGGAAGCCCCCGTGGACCACACATCACTTGGCGACCCAAGTGTGTGCAACGCTCACTCCTTCGCGGGGGCAACTTGTCAACCCCCACGTCAAGATAATTCGCCACGTAAAGATCCAAATCCCCATCCTGGTCGTAGTCACCAAAGGCGGCAGACGTACTCCATCTGGGATCTCCAACACCCGCTTTCTCCGTGACATCGTTGAAGGTCCCATCTCCATTGTTTCTATAGAGAACGTTCGGTCCTAGTCGGGTCAAGTAGACGTCCGTGAAACTGTCGTTGTTATAGTCAGCGAAAGTAACCCCCATGCCCCATCCACGGCTGGTCAAGCCAGCCTTCTCCGTAACGTCTTCAAATGTTCCATCTCCTCGATTGCGAAAGATTGCGCTGTGAGGGTTGTTGGCCGACCGAGCTCTTTCCACGGTTGAACCTTGCACGAGAAGAATGTCCATCCAGCCATCATTATCGAAGTCAAAGAAG
>JALLOL010000360.1 GCA_027717875.1 Acidobacteria bacterium AH-259-L09
GGTCTTTACGATTGTGGGAACCGGTTTGGTCTCAGCCGATGGGAGCAAGATCGAGACCATCTCGGGAGGAATCCGCGCCACAGACTGGCATTTTCCCTTGCCTGCTGCATCGCGGCTGGCTGGCAATGTGGCGGGAGGCCAGGGACCCATCCAGGATGATGCGAAGGCCACAAAATGTGAGTGCACGTCCTCAGTTCAGCTTCAAAACGGCTCCATCGGGGTCGACGTCACACTTCCCTCCTACCGCTCTTTAGGGGTCTCCAGATCTTTGCGGTTGATCTACAACAGCCAGTGGGCCAATCCGAGGCCGGTGATTCCCTTTAACTCGACGATTCCCGTGGCGACGGCGGTCCCTGCAACACTCTCCTACCAGCTCGCTGTCGGCGGTGTGGACCAGGGAACGGAGACCTTCGTGAGCACCACTGGCCTGGCGCAAAACAAGGATGAGACCATTCGCAGCGCGCTCTCCTTTGATGCAAGTCCTATCACGAGCGGGCTCTACCCTTACACCGTGCGAGTGAGGAACAACTATGCTTCCTCGCGCATTTCCGCCGACCTTGAGGGCGAGCTCCTGCTGCGAAATGAGTCTCGAAGCCCGCTCGGGGTCGGCTGGGCGCTGGAAGGCGTGGAGAGGATTTTCACCAATTTTGATGGCTCCTTGTCGGTGGTTACTGGAGAAGGGGCCCTCATTCTTTTTACTCCCCAAGAGCCGTCTCCTCCCTTTGTTAATTTCTCTCCACCTGCCGGGGACTTCTCCACTCTCATCAGAAACCCTGACGGTAGTTTCACCCGTACGCTCAAGGATGGGAGGAAGATCCACTTTGACTCCGGGGGACTCGAGACCTCCCGGGTGGATAGAAATAGGAACACCACTAGCTACGGCTACGATGCACAGGGGAGGCTGATTTCCATCACCGATCCCGCCGGCTTAATCACCACCTTGACTTACACTGGCAGCCTTCTGAGCTCGGTGAGTGACCCGGCAGCAAGGGTGACTTCTTTCCTACACGATGGCAAGGGCAATCTCACACAGGTCACTTTTCCGGATGGTGCGACGCGATCTTTCGAGTACGACGAGCGGCATCTCATGATCCGAGAGGCGAACGAGGGAGGCCTGACAGCCCAAAGGCAGTACGATAGCCTGGGGAGATTTACGACGGGCACGCGAGCCGATGGAAGTTCTGCTTCGGCGACAAACATCCAGGCTGTGGGCTTTATCGATTCAGCATCGGGAGTGGGCTCCAAGACAAACCCTGCCCCGGTCATCAGACCCGAGGATGCCGTTAACACCTTAACGGATGGGAAGGGGAACACGACGAGCTTTGAAACCGACCGCTTTGGCGCCACCACCCGTCAGGTAGATGCGCTGCGGCAAATCACCCTGATCGAACGGGACGAGAACGGCAACCCCACCAGGATCAACCGGCCCAGCGGGGCGGTGCTGAGGATGACCTATGATATGCGAGGCAACCTTCTGAGCTCCACTGACTCGCTCGCTGCCACCACCTTTACGTATGATCCGACCTTCAATCAGGTCACCTCCATCACCGATCCTAAGGGGAACACGACCACGATTAAGTACGACTTGAGCGGCAATCCCATCGAGATCATCGACGCGCTCAGTAATCGAACCCAGATGACCTATGACACGAGGGGACTCTTCACCTCCCTCACAGCGGCGGTGGGGACACCCGAGCAAAACACGACGACGTTCACCTATGATGCCCAGGGCAATCTCATCACGACCACGGATCCGCTGCTCAACACCACGACGTTGGAGTACGACTTGGCCGGCAATGTGATCCGATCGGCGGATGCCAAAAATCACGTCACGGAGTTCACGTACGATCCGATGAACCGGCTGATCTCGGTTTTGGACGCGAATCTGAACGTGACCCAGTACGCCTACGATGCCCGAGGGAACCTCACCCAGGTCACGGATGCCAAAAACCAGACGACGAGCTTTGCCTATGATGCGATAGATCGGCTCACCTCAGCCACCAACCCCTTGGGGCAGACGGAATCGTTCACGTATGACGCCAATGGCAACCTGACTTCCACCACCATTCGAAACGGCCAGACCCTGAACTTTAACTACGATGCCTTAAATCGGCTCATCCAAAAGACCCTGCCGCCGAGCGCCAGTCAAATCGGAGCGCAGATCACAACCTTCGATTACGACACTGTCGGGAACCTAATCCAGGTCACGAATCCCGCCACCAGCGTAACGATGCAGTATGATCTGGCCAACCGTCTGATCTCTTCCACGTCATCGACGGAAGACACGTTAGTCAGCTCGGTTACGGTCATCAGTCAGGCGACGCTCATTGACGAAAATAATCAGGAGTTTGAAGGAAAGACGCTTCAAGTCAACGGGACGACGCTGACCGTGGATGGCACCCATACCTTTGCCAATCTCGTACTGCTGAACGGGGCCGTTCTCACCCACAGTCCCACGACGGGGTCGACAGTTGCAAAGCTGGATCTCACCATCACGGGAACGCTTCAGGTGGACGCCACGAGT
>JALLOL010000361.1 GCA_027717875.1 Acidobacteria bacterium AH-259-L09
TTTCTGATATCCTTAAGCAAAGGAGTTCATCGAAAGCAATGGACAAAGACATTATCGACATATCAAACCTTCGCTTACCTAATTTATCTCCCAAAATGATTCGCATCGGCCTTGGAGCTGTCCTGGGATTGATTCTGATTGTAAGCACCTTTTACCAGATACAGCCGGAAGAGGTCGGCGTGGTCATGCGCTTCGGTAAGTACCAACCTCCCCCCAGGGAGCCCGGTCTGCGAATGAAACTGCCTTTTCTAGATCGTGTTCTCAAGGTGCCGGTGCAGAGGCAGCTGAAACAGGAGTTCGGTTTTCGTACCGTGGAGCCGGCAATAAGGACCCGCTATGCCCAGGACAGGTTTGCGGGTGTTTCCGTGATGTTGACCGGGGACCTCAACGTGGCGGTGGTGGAGTGGATTGTGCAGTACCGTGTTTCGGACCCTTATCTGTATCTCTTTAAGGTTCGGAATGTGGAGAGCACATTCCGTGACATGACGGAGGCAGTCATGCGAGCGGTGGTCGGGGATCGCACCGTCACCGAGGTGCTCACCGTGGGCCGTCAGGAAATTGAGAGCACAGTCCAGGAGCAGTTGCAGCAAATGTGCGCCCAGTACGAGACCGGCATCACTGTTGATCAGGTCGTTTTGCAGGATGTGAATCCGCCGGATCCGGTCAAGCCTTCCTGGGACGAGGTTAACCAGGCACAGCAGCAGCGTGACCGGTTGATCAACGAGGCGCGGGGTGAATACAACCAGGTGATCCCACGTGCCAAGGGCGAAGCCGAGCAGACCATTCTGCAAGCTGAAGGCTACGCGCTGGACCGCGTCAATCGTTCCCAGGGAGATGCTGCCCGCTTCAATGCCCTGTACCAGGCTTACAGTCGATCCCCGGAAGTCACCCGGCGGCGCATGTATCTGGAAACCATGGAGAGGGTGCTTCCGCGTCTGGGCGGTAAACTTTTCATAGACAAAGACGCGCAAGGAGTTCTCCCGTTACTTCCCTTGGACACTTTGCGGGGACTCACTGCAGCGGATGGAACAACCAACAGGAGGGATGATCAATGAGCAGGAAAACACTGATACTTCTGTCGGCTCTGGCGGCGGGACTGATTCTACTCTTAAGTGCGGCTTTCATTGTAGATGAAACGCAGCAGGTGATCATCACCCAGTTTGGAGATCCCGTGGGGGATGCCATCACCGAGCCAGGCATTCACTTCAAAGTACCTTTCATTCAAGACGCGAACTATTTCGACAAACGTTTCCTGGAATGGGACGGTGACGCCAACCAGGTTCCTACCAAGGACAAGCGCTTCATTTGGGTGGATACCTATGCCCGCTGGCGCATCACTGACCCCCTCCTGTTCTTCCAACGCCTGCGCGACGAAAGAGGAGCTCAGTCCAGATTGGATGACATTCTGGATGGCGAGACTCGCAGTGCCGTTGCGCGACACGATCTGGTGGAAGTCGTTCGAAGCACTAATCGGGAACCTGACGCCGTCTTACTGGAGTCCGAAGAAGAGACGGCGATGGAAAAGATTGAAAAAGGACGGCGAGCGATCACTCGGGAGATCTTAGAAAAGGCCTCTGCTCGTGCTTCAGATCTGGGCATCGAACTCCTCGATTTACGCTTGAAGCGGATTAATTACGTCGAAGAGGTGCGAAGGGATGTGTTTGCACGCATGATCGCCGAACGCAACCGGATTGCAGAGCGCTTTCGCTCCGAGGGGCAAGGGGAAGCGGCGCGGATCGGCGGTGAGAAGGAGCGCGAATTGAAACGGATTCAGTCAGAAGCCTATCGTACTGCTGAGGAGTTGCGCGGGAAAGCAGATGGAGAAGCAACCGGGATCTATGCGAACGCCTATAATCGCGATCCTTCCTTCTATGCCTTCATGAAGAGCCTGGAGACGTACGAAGAGGTGATCGACTCCAACAGTATCCTGATCCTCACCACCGATGCTGATGTCCTGCAATACTTGAAAACAACACGCTAATCCGGATTATTCATAAATGTCTGGCCAATCTACCGCTAAGGCGCCAAGGACGCCAGGATAGAAGGGCCTTAGCGTTCTTTGCGTCTTGGCGGTTCATTCCCGGGCATTCATGAATAATCCGACTAGGGAGGGGTGTCAGCCCCCTTTTTTTTATCGATGGCAGCGCGCAGCTTTTGCTGTACCTCCCGGATGTGTTCCTCATCCCGGTAAGCCTGCCGCGGCCAAAAGAATCCCTTCAACCCATCCCTTCTTCGGCGTGGGACAATGTGAATGTGTAAATGGGGAACACTTTGACTCACCCGGTTGTTAATCGCCACGAACGTCCCCTCGGCCTCTAAAGCCTGCTCGACGGCTCTGGCCAGGACTTGAGCATTGGCAAACAAAGGGGTAATCAGGGCAGGCGTCAGATCGATCAGGGTTTCGTAATGCTCTCTGGGGACCAAAATGCAGTGTCCGGGGAAAAGCGGGCGAAAGTCGAGAAAAGCTAAGGAAACATCGTCCTCGAAGACAATGTAGCTCTGCATCTCTCCATCAATAATCTG
>JALLOL010000362.1 GCA_027717875.1 Acidobacteria bacterium AH-259-L09
TCCTCTTCGAAAGATGCTCAGGGCAAGCAAGGTGGTGGCCTCCAGAAAAAAAAACTGGACACAGCAACGAGATTATGCTTTGATGCTCTCTATGGTGTCCATCCGAAAGACTCCAGCTATCCCCGACGAGGAGCGCACACCCTTGGTGGTGGACCTGTTGGAGATCATCCAGCTGCTGCAAGAGCAGGTTCAGGCGCTCAGGGACGAGATCGCCCGATTGAAAGGAGAGAAGCCCAAGCCCAAAATCAAGCCCTCCAAGCTGGAGGCTGGCAGGAAGGAGAAGGAGAGAAACACGGGGAAACGCCCTGGCTCGGCCAAGAGAAGCAAGACCGGCAAGCTCAAGATCCACGAGACGGTTGTTGTCAAAGCGAAGAACGTGCCCCAAGAGAGCAGGTTCAAGGGATATGAGGACTATACGGTTCAAGGTCTTATCTTCCGCTCGCACAATGTCCGCTACCGCAGGGAGCGGTGGCAAACCCCACAAGGCGACTGCATTGTGGCGCCGCTGCCGCAACACGTGGAGATCCTCGGCGGCCACTTCAGCCACTCACTGATTTGCTTTGTTCTCTATCAGTACTACCACGCGCACGTGACCCAGCCGTTGATCTTGGAGCAGCTGTGGGAGCTGGGGATCGACATCTCGGCGGGGCAGATCAACCGCATCATCACCGAAGACAACGATCGTTTTCACTCCGAAAAGGAGGAGATTCTGCGCGCTGGGCTGGAGGTGTCGAGCTACGTGAACGTGGACGACACCTCAGCACGTCACCAAGGCAAAAACGGCTACTGCACCCACATCGGCAACGAGCTGTTCGCCTGGTTCGAGAGCACTGAGAGCAAGAGTCGGATCAACTTCCTGAAGCTTCTGCGTGCGGGACACACCGACTATGTGCTCAACGACGATGCCACTGAATACCTGCGCGCGCAGAAGCTCCCCAACTTCCAGTTCGAGAAGCTTGTCGCCCACGACAAGAAGACCTTGAGCAACGAGACGCAGTGGGCGGCCACTCTTGAGGGTCTGGACATCACTGACGAACGGCATGTCCGCATTGCAACGGAAGGCGCACTGCTGGGCAGCGTGCTCGAGCATGGAGTGGATCCCGCACTGGTCATCATGAGCGACGACGCCGGGCAGTTCAACGTGCTGCTGCACGTCCTGTGCTGGATCCATGCCGAACGGACGATCAACAAGCTGGTCGGATACAACGACAAGCAGCGCGAGGCTGTCGCGGAGATCCGTGCCCAGCTATGGGACTTCTATGACGACCTGAAGGCATACAAGAAAGCGCCCGGTCAACAGAAGAAGGCGGAGCTGGAAGCGCGTTTCGACGACCTGTTCACCACCAAAACCTGCTACGTGAGCCTGAACCTGGCGCTCGAGCGGATCCACCAGAACAAGGCCGAGCTTCTCCTGGTGCTCGACCATCCGGAGATCCCGTTGCACAACAACTTGAGCGAGCGGGACATCCGCGAGTACGTCAAGAGGCGCAAGATCAGCGGCTCCACCCGAAGCGACGACGGGCGTCGTTGCCGGGACACCTTCACCAGCCTGAAGAAAACCTGCCGCAAGCTCGAGATCTCGTTCTGGGACTACCTCAAGCACAGGGTAGTCGGGCTCGAGAGGATTCCCCCCCTGGGCGAGGTGATTCGCCAGCAAGCGCGCGCATCGCCAGGCCGGCTGGCGCACGAGCACGTGATGGGCTCATGAGCTGGAAGATGCGCTACTGCGGGCGTGAGTTTACCCCGTCGGAGTTCGAGGGCATCAGGCGCCTTATTGCAGAGAACCCGCGCTCGAGCCGCGCGGCCCTCTCCCGACTCGTCTGCGAGCGGCTGGGATGGCGCCGCCCCCATGGACGGCTCAAAGACATGAGTTGCCGCGTTGCCATGCTCCGTATGCAGGGCGACGGGCTGATCCAACTCCCGCCGCCACAGAACGGCAACAACAACGGCAAGCCTTATCGGCGTCGTACACAGCGGGCTGAGCCCGAGCCGTTCCCGCTCATCGTCCCGGCCGGCGCTCTGGTGGACCTCCACTTGGAACCGGTAGCCGACCACAAGGGGTCGCACCTGTGGAACGAGTACATCGACCGCTATCACTATCTGGGCTACCAACCGTTGCCTGGCGCTCAACTACGCTACTTTGCCCGTTCAGGCGGACGTGTGCTTGCTCTACTCGGTTTCGGGGCCGCGGCATGGAAGACGGCTCCCCGGGACTGCTTCATCGGCTGGAGTGCCGAGCAACGCGAACGGCAGCTCCATCTGGTGACCAATAACGCTCGCTTCTTGATCCTGCCCTGGGTGCGGTCGCGCAATCTGGCCTCACGGCTTCTCAGCATGGCGACCCGCCAGCTTGCCGATGACTGGCAACATCGCTACGGCTATCGCCCTGTCCTGGTGGAGACCTTCGTCGAAACCCGTCGCTTCCAAGGCACCTGCTACAAAGCAGCCAACTGGATCTACGTGGGTGAAACCAAGGGACGTGGCAAGCTCGATGTGGAGAACAAGGCCCAGCTTCCCAAGAAG
>JALLOL010000363.1 GCA_027717875.1 Acidobacteria bacterium AH-259-L09
TAGGCGGTTCCTCTGGTAAGGGCGTTGAATACGGTTGTTTTTCCGCAGTTTGGCAGTCCGATGATCGCGAGTTTCATCTTCGATCGTTCCTTGAACCAGTCTACTTTCGCCGTGAAGCCTGAAGAACCCTCGTGCGCAGCCGAAGCGCCTTGGGAGTCACTTCCACGATTTCGTTATCCCGGATGAACGCCAGAGATCGTTCGAGACTCATCTTGCGGGGGGGGATCAGATGAACGAGGATCTCCCCAGTGGATGACCGGATGTTGGTCACCTTCTTTTCTTTTGTGATGTTGACATCCAGATCCTGAGGGCAAGAGTTCTCGCCGACGATCATGCCCTCATACACTTCTTCTGCCGGTGAAACAAAGAGTGTGCCGCGGGGTTGAAGATGCTCGATGGCGTAGGCGGTGGCCTTTCCGGCTCGGTCTGAGACCAGCACTCCGGTGGGACGGTGAGGGATCTCGCCCTGCCATTCGGCAAACCCGTCGAAGATGTGGGTCATGATGGCCGTGCCTCGAGTGCCGGTCAGAAGCTCACTGCGAAAACCCAAAAGCCCTCGTGAGGGAGCTCGAAATTCCATCCGCACGCGGCCGGTTCCGTGGTTGACCATTTTGACCATTCTGCCTTTTCGAATCCCCATTTTCTCACTGACCACTCCGATATACGAGTCGGGGCAGTCCACCACCAGTTGTTCCATCGGTTCCATTTCGATGTTATCAATCCTGCGAATGATGACTCTGGGGCAGCCTACACACATCTCGTACTGTTCTCTCCTCATCATCTCAATCAGGATGGCCAGTTGAAGCTCACCGCGCCCTGACACTTTGAAGGCATCCGGTACGTCGGCCTCCTCCACTTCAATAGAGATATTCGTGAGGCTCTCCTTATGGAGTCGGTCCTTCAGTTGACGGGCGGTCAGGTACTTTCCGTCTCTTCCGGATAAAGGGGAGTCGTTGACGGTGATCACGACCGAGATGGTCGGTTCGTCAACCTGAACCGGGGGCAGGGGTCTGGGGTCCTCAATACTGGACAGGGTCTCACCGATATTGATGTTCTCCACTCCTGCGAAGGCAACGATATCTCCTGGCCCAGCCTCCTTAATCTTTTCCCGGTTGAGACCTCGGTACCCATAGAGGGTCGAAATCTGCACCTCCTCGAAGGTTCCGTCTCTTCGGCATAGGACGGTGCGTTCCTTCTCACTGATCTGTCCGTTGAATACCCGTCCAATAGCCAGGCGGCCCACATAGTCGTCGTAGTCTAGTGTGGTGATCAGCAATTGAAGTGGGGCCGTGTCGTCAAAGCGGGGAGCCGGCACCGTGGTGAGGATTTGCTCAAAGAGTGGCGCCAAGGACTGGTCCTCCCCCTGGGATGTTCGGCAGGTCCCCGCCTTGGCGTTGGTGTAGAGGACCGGAAACTCCAGTTGCTCCTCCGTGGCATCCAGGTCGATGAAAAGGGCATAGATCTCATCCAGGACCTCTGCCGCCCTGGCATCGGAGCGATCGATCTTGTTGATGACGACTATCTGAGGCAGTTCTGCCTCGAGTGCCTTTCTCAGAACGAACCGAGTTTGTGGAAGGGGCCCTTCGCTGGCATCCACCAGGAGGAGCACTCCGTCCACCAACTTGAGAGTGCGCTCCACCTCGCCCCCGAAATCCGCATGACCGGGAGTATCAACGATATTGATATGAACATCTCGGTAGAGAACCGAGGTGTTCTTGGCCATGATGGTGATGCCTTTCTCGCGCTCCAGGTCCATGGAATCCATCACGCGTTCCACAACCTGCTGGTTTTCGCGAAAAACTCCGCTTTGCCAAAGCATGGCATCCACGAGGGTGGTTTTCCCATGGTCCACATGGGCGATGATGGCCAGATTTCTGATGTCCTTCCTGGTATTGATGCTCATAACTTCTATTCGCATTGTGGCCTGCCGGTCTCGAGAGTAAACCAGCCACACTAGCATGAAGTCCCGGCTCTTGTCTGACCCACTTGAAATTCTGAGGTTTTGGTTTTCCAGAATTGAGGGGTCGGTCGGGAGACAGCGTTTTCTTCCGCTTTGTTAAGCCGCCATTTGCGACGGTTTGAATTGTCTCTTCTAGTAACTGGCACACAACTTCCGTGCTTGATTTAAGGTCACCGGACAGCACTGCGCATTTATTTATTCTTTTCTTTTTTCAATTTTCGTTTTTCCTTTGGATTAAGCTTGGCCTTTTTTTGTTGTTCCCTTTTGCCTTTATCTTTTTTTCCCTTATCACCCATATCTATTTCTCCTTGCTTGAAAATGACTTGCGCCGGACTGTGGCGGCGAAACTCCGTCTTCGGTCGTACAGGTTAGCAGATGAGATCGTTAGCGTCACCGCCAAACGCCTCCAACATGCCCGGAACTTCATCGAAGAACCCTTCAGCGATTTCGTCAGCTGGATTCGAAACAGACTGATACAGCTTGTTGGCGGTGTCCAGCCCGATGCCGTCACGCTCGCCGATTTCTCGTCCGTCCCCTAGCACTACCTGGCATGCGGTCTAAC
>JALLOL010000364.1 GCA_027717875.1 Acidobacteria bacterium AH-259-L09
ATCGAGCAAGGCTATCTGCTGGCTGAGGATCTGCCGGAGATGCTTCGCCACGCCCGCCGCCACTGGGACTACCTGGTCCAAGGAAAATGATCTCAGGTAAATTTCCAAATGAATCGGCCCACTGTCAATGTTGATAGAGTGACGGATTTCTCTGCCGATCCGGTGTGAAAAATGCGGGCTAAGGATGGGCTAAGGACGGGCCAGTTCAAAAGGAAGCAGCGGATGGTGTTCCCGAATGATTTGATCAACGGTGCAGAAGGGAACTCGCCGGGAGAAGCTGTGGGCGCACAGCAAACGGTCGAAAGGATCACGCGTCCAATCCAAAGCCAGAGAGTTACGAACCAGCGCCACGAGTGGAACCTCGTCAACCACAAATCTGGGATCGTTCATCACCGTGTTCATGAAATCCGGGTTTCGTACCTCGAGTCGGCCCACTTCTGAAAGAAACTGGATCTCAAGAAAGGATATCGGCGAGACTCCCCAAGGTCGATAACGATCAAGCCAGGGAAACTCTTCGATCCTCTCTGAGCCGGTGAGAAGCCACAGAAGAAAGTGAGTATCAAGGATGACCGTCACTGCTCATGCTCAGGTATCGGAACGAGCCCCTCATCAGAGCCTACCCAGTCCCAGCGCCACTGGTCGGCTCGCTCAGCGTCAGCAACTCGAAGAAGGTCTTTGTAATCCGGCACTTCAGCTCCAAGCATATCCTCATCCAGTTCCTCACAGTGCAACACCAACCGCTTTCCCCTCCGCTGGATAACGACCACCTCTCCACCTACGACATCGTCCAGTAAGCGAAACCAATTCTTCCGAGCCTCAGATGCGCTGACTTGCTTCACTTGTACAGTGTACAACTGACCTTTTTTCGTTGTCAAGGCTTGAAGTGAAACCGCCATTTCACTACAACTTACGCTTACTTCGCGCTGAAGCGCCAGCAAAGTAAAAGGAGGTGGCCTCGTGACCCTCCTTCTTTCCCGAAATAAAATCCCCTCCAAAAAGCAATTGTTTCCTATAATTGTTCCTATAAAAGAGGAGAAAAGACCATGATCCTGACCAACGTGGAATCGGTGCCAGGTAAACGTATTGTCGAGCATTACGGCCTGGTGCAGGGCAGCACCATCCGGGCCAAGCATGTCGGCCGGGACATTATGGCCGGCTTGAAGAATATCGTTGGGGGAGAGCTTACGGGCTACACCGAGCTTCTGGCGGAAGCACGCAAGCAGGCTACAGAGCGGATGATGGCCCAAGCTCGGGAACTTGGTGCCAACGCTATTGTTAACGTGCGGTATTCCACCTCTTCAGTGGCCCAGGGCGCGGCGGAAATCCTCTCTTACGGCACAGCCGTCAGGGTGGAATAGACTATGCAAGCTTTCGTTGATACCTTGAACCTTTCAATACCTCTTCTGTTGCTGGTCCTGGGGTACGTGGCGGGGAGAATAAGCGAACACAGGCACTATCTGAGTATTCGGGAGCGAGAGAAAAAATCAATGCATATTCCAACCGTCACGGCCAAGACCCTGGACGATCCTCGTCCGGTTCAAGAGGCAACCCTTGTTTTGGGAGCCGTAGTAGTCTCCGTAGACTACTACAAGCGGTTCCTGGCGGGGTTTCGGCAGATTTTTGGAGGTGAAATTCGATCCTATTCTTCCCTTATCGATCGGGGACGGCGAGAGGCCCTGTTAAGAATGAAGGAGTCCTGTCCGGATGCCGATCTTTATCTCAACTGTCGTCTGGAAACTTCAACCATTTCCAGTGGCCGAGGTAAGGCAACAGGTTGCGTTGAGGTTGTGGCCTACTCCACTGCCATCAAGTTCCAGGAATGAAATTCGTTCCTAAACAACTGAAGGAAACGGCAGATATTTCCCGAGGTGCCACGAGTTGGCAGACATTCCTCAAGAATGTCTTGTCGGTCATCGTGGTTTTGGGGGTTCTCTATTTTCTTCTTGGTGTGTTAGCTGATTTGGCGGTCACTCACATCCCGGACCATTGGGAGGCCCGGGTGTTTTCCGCGAAGTTTGGCGAATCTGATCACGATATTCCAGAGTTCGGACGCGCTCAGGCTCTATTTGAAAGGCTGGTCCAGCAGCCCGGCCTACGGCCGCTTCCCTATAAGTTTTTTCTCCTCCACATAAGCCAGCCCAACGCGGTGGCCATCCCAGGGGGTGCCGTCGGAGTTAGCCCCGCCCTCATGAAGGCCGTGACCAGCGAAACCGGGCTGGCCTTCGTGCTTGGACACGAACTCGGACATCACCAGGGCCGACACAGCTTGAAACGCCTTGGCAGGGGACTGCTCTTGCAGGGAGTGGTGGCAACCCTCTTTGGTGAAAGCGGCACCTCGGTGCTCCAGGCTTCTCTTCACCTAGCGGAGTCTAGTTATTCACGTCAACAAGAAAGGGAAGCGGATGAGTTTGGACTCAGGCTCGTTTACCGAGCCTTTGGCCATACTAAGGGGTGCCTTGAATTCTTTGAGGTAATTCAGAAAGAGCATGAGTCGCGTACACCCCGCTGGTCCGCCCTT
>JALLOL010000365.1 GCA_027717875.1 Acidobacteria bacterium AH-259-L09
ATCCAATTCTGAACGATCACGATCCGGAAATCGTCACTATTCTCAACCATCAGAAACTTCTGGCCGTCCGGCGCAATATCGTAGCGCTGGTGTCCCATGAGATCCAACGTGTAGGAGCCTTCGAAAAGCTCAACGGGTTGTCCGATCCGTAACTCGGGTTTGTAGGTCACAGGTGCCGCCAGGACCTTCCCACCCTTGCGAAAGAACAACTCTCCCCCATCCGGAGCCCAGATGGGCGAGAGACCCCCGTTGATCGACACCGGGATCTTAGGACCTGGTCCAGGATACGGAACCACGTAGACCTGGTACTCACCTGTCTCGTCGCTTATGTAGGCCATCCATTGGCCATCCGGCGAGAAACGTGCAGTGCGTTCATTGGAGGGGCTCTTCAGAAAGAGCTTGGGCTTCCCGCCGCGTGGTAGGACCCAGATATCAGAGGCATCATCGAAGAAGGCTAGATCTCCGCTACGAGGGTTCCAGGAAGTCGGGACACCCCTCAGCCCTGTCATCAGACTCTCAGCCTCAGCACTGTCGTCCGCGATTTTCTTGACCAGTCCCTCGCTGTTTTCGAAAGTTGCATGAAGCCCATCGACCGTCCAGATCGGAAACCCACCTGAACTCAGCAACTGACGGGTTCCCCGCTCGAGGTCCAGAACGTAGACATCGGAATCAATATTGAGAAGGGCAGCTCTGCCGTCTTCGGACAGGTCCAGGTGGGAGTAGTTGAGCCGTTCCCCGGCAATCGGCGTCGGACGACCATTCCGATCGACCCAGACCAGCCGTGCGTTCGACTCCCCACGAACAGGGATGTAAAGCAGGGTTCCATCTGCCGACAGGTACGGGCCGCGTCGAACGCCCTCAAGTATGGGTATCGGATCTCCAGAGGCGAGGTTTTTGACATCGAACAAGGCTGCATACACCGTTGATTCTTGCCGAAACATGATGTGGCCGGATGGCGAATAGACCGGGTGATCACCAAAAAGAGGCAAGGGCTTCAGAGCCCCGTTTGCCAGGTCAACAACCGCCAACTGTGGGTCTTGCTGGTTTCGGGAGATCGTCAATAAGGCCGCCTTGCCTCCGGGCAGATGTGATGGTCGCAGATGGCCATCTTCACCGCTCTCGATGTGGACCTGGGTAACAGCCTCAGGGGTACCTCCAGAGTCGGGTACTCGGTAGAGGCCAGAGGAGGTGCCGATCAAGATGTCTCCATCGGCTCCCCAGCTGAGTCCTCCCATAAACCAAAATCCTGTCAAATCCTCAAGATTACTCAGAATCAGCGATTGGCCGCCATGAATGGAGACCTTGCGCAATTCGGACCCGTTGAGAAATCCAATCCATTCCCCGTCATGCGAGAAAACAATCTCGTCCGTCTCGCGTGCATCGACTAGGGCATGGGATTCGAGACTGTCCAGTGCGCGCACATAAACATCAACCTGGTTGTACACTCGGCCGTTGTAGGCGATATGGGTTCCCCGCCGAGAAAGCGCAGCGATGAAATCCGTCCAGTTAGGCACGGAGTGCCAGGGCAGATCGATAGCAAAGCGACGAAGCGGTAGGTCCGGTACCGTTGGCTTCTGTTGGCGCAACAGTAAGGCTAATGCCGAAACTCCCAGGAGGACTACGAGAACCCAAGGGAGGACCGTCAGAAAAGGTCTGCTCGGTGTTCGCAAAGGTGAATCCGGCTCGTCTCCAAGGTGTGACTGTATCTCTTCCAGTTCGTTACGGGCATCGCCAATGTCCCGCAGCCTCCGGCGCGGGTCTTTCTTGAGACACCGCGCCACCAACTGTCGAACTGAATGTGGTGCTACGGGGTGAAGTCTGTCCAGGTGGGGTTGGCTCTGAATGACTGCGGCCACAATCTCCGCTACACCCTGGCCCGAGAACGGTCGCTCACCGGTGATCATCTCGAAAAGGACGCACCCAAACGCCCAGATGTCCGTCCGCTTATCGACCAGGTTCCCCTTGGCTTGCTCTGGAGACATGTAGGCGGCTGTTCCCAGAATGATTCCAGCCTGGGTGGCAGCCATCGAAAGTGTGGGCGAATCCGAGATGTCTTTCGGAGTTTTCCCCCCTTCCAACGCTTTTGCCAGTCCGAAGTCGAGCACCTTTACTTGGCCTTCTGGCGTGATCTTCACATTGGCGGGTTTCAGATCCCGGTGGATGACGCCCTTCTCATGCGCCGCTTCGACTCCTTCGGCAATCTGACGACAGACTTCCAGTGCCTCCTCTACAGGCAGTGGACCTTTTGCCACCTTCTCCGCCAGGGTTTCACCTTCCACTAACTCCAAAACCAGAAAGCGGATTCCATCGGCCTCTTCCAGGCCATAGATCGCAGCAATATTGGGATGATTCAAAGAGGCCAGAAGCTGCGCCTCTCGTTCAAAGCGTGCCAATCGCTGAGGATCTTGGGTAAATTGCTCAGGCAGCACCTTGATGGCGACTTGGCGCTTTAGAGTGGTGTCCTCGGCCCTGTAGACCTCTCCCATTCCTCCTTCGCCTAGC
>JALLOL010000366.1 GCA_027717875.1 Acidobacteria bacterium AH-259-L09
TGCTGTCGACGCTTGAACTTGTTCCTGTACATGGCCTGGTCGGCAATGGCCAGGAGCAGATCAGGATCTCTCCCGTCTTCCGGAAAAGTAGCAGCCCCGATGCTGATACCGACCTGTACCATGTTGTGTTCATCGACCAGAATCTCATAGTTGTCGAGGGCCCTCTGGATGCGTTTCATGGCGTGTCGGGCCTGCCGCTTACTCGTGCCGGGCAAGATGGCAATAAACTCGTCCCCGGCATATCGAATACAGGTGTCCGATTTGCGCAGCTGATTGCGCACAACGTGGGCAATCTCCATCAGAATTCGGTTTCCGATCTTGTGCCCGAACCTGTCGTTGACTTCTTTGAAGAATTCCAGATCCATCATCAGCAGGGTGATGTGTTGATGGAGGCGGTCTGCACGCTTAAGTTCCCGGTCCATAAAGAAGTTGTAGTAACGCAGGTTAGGAAGCCCGGTAAGCATGTCAGTGTAAGCATTCTCCTGAGTTTCCTCGTGGATGATGGCATTTCTAATGGCTGCAGCTGCGTGATCACTAATGGTCTCCATAAAACGCAGGTGATCCTGATTGTAACGCTCAGGTTGCTCCGAGTAGAGTGAGATCACTCCCACGATACTTTTGCTCAGAGACAACGGCATGACCAAGCAGCTCCTGTAGGCAGAGTGCAGCACTTCTGAGTCCATGAAATCCGGAGCCGGCGAGACGTTCATCAGGTGCTGCTTGTGAGCAGCGACCCATCCGGTGATGCCGTCACCCACGCTGAGTTCCAGCTTTTCCAGAAGTTCGCTATGCAAACCCGAGGCGTGATAGGGATCCAGCCTGCCGTTTTCAGAGTCCAGAAGATACATCACACAGGAGTTGTAGGGGACCAGCTTTTGAATCTTCTCAGCCAGCAGCGAAAGAGTCTCCGAAACCTTGAGCGATCTTCCCAGGACACGAGAGATCTCGTAAAGAGCTTGAATCTCCCTGTGGGTTGAGGCAATCTCGTGAAAGACGGTCGTACCGATTCCCTTCCGCTCCTCTTTCCCAACAGAGGTTGAAAGGTCCTCCTTCAATTGAAGCGTAGCCGCGGAAAAGCGGCTCTCCGATTCCTTCATTGCTGCTTCGAACTCGTCGACATGCTCCACCAGGATTCTGACAATGGCGGGATCATAGGACTTACCGGACTCCGACTTCATGTGTTCGATAGCAACCTTAGTGCTCAGCTTGGGGCGATAGGGCCGGTCGGAGCGCAGGGCGTCATAACAGTCGGCAATGGAGAGGATGCGCGCCCCCAGTGGAATTTCCTCGGCACTGAGACCGTCCGGATATCCGGTTCCATCCCATTTCTCATGATGATAGCGCACAAAAGGGACGACCGGGTAAGGGAAGGGAACCGAGCTGAGGATCTCGGCACCGATGCTTGGGTGTTTTTGCACTTTCTGTAGTTCCCACGTGGTCAACGCGGAAGGTTTGTTGAGGATATACTCAGGAATGGCCAGCTTGCCGATATCGTGCATCAGAGAGGCTCCCCGCAGCCCTTCAAGTTCATTTTCGTCAGTGATCCCCCGGTATTCAGCCAGGCGCATAGCCAACGTCTGGACCCGCTGGATGTGTCCGTGAGTCTTCGCGTCTTTGGCGTCAATCGCCATGGCCAGTGATTCGATCGTAGAGTGATAAAGCTCGTTGAGCTGATCCACGTGGCTCAGGGCTTGGTTAATACGATCCAGGTTGATTTTGAAAGCGTAGTGAATAAGCAGGGCCATCGGAATAGCTACTGCAAAGGCAAAAAAGTGAATTCGACTAAAGGTTAGGAAAATAATAGCAGCAGCCGAAGCTCCAACAAAATATGTCAGTGATGTCCATAAATTCTGTTCCCAGATGCGCTCAAGTGGCTGTCGAGTGACTAGAGAAATACTTAGTGCTACCGCCCCAGAATTAAGTATAAAGTAAACAAGCGCGCACAGTCCTAAATTGACAAAAAGCATAGGGGTATTGTTCACGTTGGCCGGATCCAATGGGGGATGTGTCGCGTGTAGCTTGTAAAATAACAGGCCTACCAAATACGTGGCAATAGACAGCTGGCTCAGATTGAAGATTACTCGATAGCTTAGATTTTTCTTAAGGAGCCCAAAAGTTCCTAAAAAGCCATCAATGACGGCCAAAGTGACTGCCACCTCAGGAGAGTAGAGGAGAATAGACGTGAATATGAATATGTCGCTGACCGTCATTGTGAAGGACTGGCCTTTACCAATCGGAAGGCGGACCGGAAAAAAGCTACCCAGTATTGTCATACACCCAAGAATAAGCCAGCTCAGGTCGTTCAAGAAGAAGGAGTTGTATAGGGAGTAAATTAGGATTAGGGAGCCGAAGAATGATACACAAGAAAGATAGAATTTGGCCTTGGGAGGGATATCGTCCGTAAAAAAGCGCATAACGTGCGATACACCACTTGCGTGGTGTCAGCTCATAAGCCCGTTGTGAGCTCTAAATGGGAAGACTCGCCATAAATCGTGA
>JALLOL010000367.1 GCA_027717875.1 Acidobacteria bacterium AH-259-L09
TCTGGTATTCAATCTTTCGCGCTTCCGTAACACGCCTTGAAGCGTCCAGGATTTCCAAAGAGATGAGATTTCCCTGCTCATCGTAATCCAGCCGCCGCTCATTTCGGGGCCAGGGGAAAACCCAGCGCTCGCGCGCAAGAGCGGATACGTCGATCGAGACTCAGGATGGCAATGTCCGCTATGGCCGAGCGCGCCGAGAGGGCGCAGGCAAGATGCAGCGCGTCCAACGTTCGCAGTGGCTCTTTTGGGAAGGGGCGACGAGCCCGCTCAACGACTCCTTCATGCAGGCGCAGAATATTCCAGTGCGTGGCTGCCCCATTGAGAATTGCCCTACGGCCCTCGGCTTCTGCTTCCGGGACCTGCTCGGTTACCACTGCCCGAATCAGTACACGCTCACATTCTAGAAGCGTCAAGTCCGAAGCCAAGATCAACTCCGCCTGGGATAAAAGTTCCCGTACCTTTGCCTCTTTAGCTTCCCCCATCAACCAGGCCAGTACTGCGCTTGATTCAGCGTATAGATTCAATGTTCGCCGCGCTCCTCGGCGAGCAGCCGCTTCAGTTTGCCCAGAGGCAGGAGTCTCTTCAGGCGGGGATACAGCCGAGACTGATTGGGGGCTCCTACGGATACGACTCCCCGTCGCGCCAGCTGGGCCAGGCCAGGATGCAGATCCTGTTCCAGAGACGTTGCGTCCGCCGCGCGGAGTTCTGCCACCACCCGACCCCGGTCCGTGACCAACACCCTCTGACCTTCGCGGACGGCGCGAAGGTACTCGCTAAGACGATTTTTTAGATCCCGAATTCCGACTGCTTTCACCGCAGTCCAATATAGCCACATGTAGCTACATCGTCAAGCAAATCCTTTCATCACGGTATGGGTGGCGAAGCTTCCTTATTTGCGCAGCACGGAAATCAATGGGGACTACGCCGTGAAGGTGATGCCGACCGCTGCAGTGAAGCGCTTACAGCGCTTGCTCCCTAACGGTGGGAATTTGATAGTCACGGGCAGGCGTGCTACGCTTTTACCAGAGGCGGTCATCCGTGCGGGAGGAGATTCGAAATCTGTTGGAGCAAGCGGAGGAGGACCTCGTTACAACCCGGATCAACACGGAGCACGGTCGATACTATGCGGCAGCCTTTTTCGCCCAGCAGGCGGCGGAGAAAAGCCTGAAGGCGCTCTATCTCCTAAAGCGGCGGGAGCCTATCTTTACCCACGATCTCTCCAGGATCGCTGAGCGGCTGGGCGCCCCGGCGGAGATCCGGGAGGATGCCGCAGACCTCACGCCGGAATATATCATCGCCCGCTACCCCAACGCCGCCAACGCTGTCCCGGCGAAACTTTACACGAAGCGGAAGGCGAAGGCCTCCCTGGAGCGGGCCGAGAGGATCATGAAATGGGTCAAGATCTCGCTTCCATCCGAAGGTTCGTAGAAGACTTGGCCAGGAGTTACCGAATCGAGGCGGCCTACCTCTTCGGCTCCCGAGCCAAGGGAGATCACCTGCTCTGCAGTGACATCGACCTCCTGCTGGTTTCCAACGACTTCCACGGCAGGTCCTTCAGCGACCGGATAGTGCAAATCCTGCGCCGGTGGAAAGGGGAGGTCGATCTGCAGCCTTTCTGCTATACCGTGGAAGAGTTCGAGCGAAAGCGGCACCAGCTGGGCTGTGTGCAGGAGGCGGTGAGGCACGGGATCCGGCTTCTCTAAAACCTGCGTCTTTTGACATTTCGTTGACAAATTCATCCCGATAGTCCGCAATAATAAAGGCGTGCGACCAACCAAGGCACCACGAGCAAGACCCGGGCCGTGGTCGACCATCAGCCCACGTTCCCGGCTGGGACTGATTCTGCTTGCAGCTTTCCTGCTTCCAGCCGCAACCCTGGCCTATTTGAGCATAACATCTGTCCGCAGCGAGGCAGTGGCTCGACGACACCTCATCGAAGAAACCTATCGCAGCATTGCCGGCATCGTAAGCTCTCGGATTGACGCCCGGGTGCAGGAGATCGACCGCACTCTCGTCAAAGCTCTCGTGGAGGACAGTTCTGACCTGGATGCTTTGATGCATCGCTTGTACGAGGTCGAAATCTCAACGTCGTGGTTACAGCCGCTGCTGCTGCTCGATAGCCAAGGACAATTCGTCTATCCACCGCGAGGACAGGGATCTCAAATTCAAAGCCGCGTAAAAGGTCAAGAGGTTACCACCTCTGAATTCAGGAAATCTTTCATTAAGGCTGAAACGGCAGAGCTGCGAGTCGGTCACGCCAAACAAGCAGCGGCTCTTTACCAGGCTGCATTCCGCAAAGCGAGGACTCCCCTGGAAAAGATTCTGGCTCTCAACGGCACTGCTCGCTGCCGGCTCAAGGCAAATGAACCTCAAGCGGCATTGGAGACCTATCAGCGTCTAATCGAAACCGCCTCACCGCTTGACCATGAGCATACAAAATGGGCGCTGATAGCTCACCACCAAGTCATCCGTTGCTACCAGGCTTTGGCCAAC
>JALLOL010000368.1 GCA_027717875.1 Acidobacteria bacterium AH-259-L09
GAGGCAACGGCGAAATCGGGTTTGTAGGCCTTCAGAGCATCCAGTGAGTAGGAACCGCTGGCGACTGCAACCGTCTGAGCTCTCGCTTCCTTGCCATGAACGATATCTCTCGGGGTGTCTCCGACTATGAAGACACATTCAGGGCGTACCGGAGCGATTCTTTCATGACCACGCTCGATCGCAACTCGGATCAAATCTGTCCGATCCTCAGCGTCTGAACCGTAACCGCCAAAGAGGAAAAAGGAGCTCAGACCGGCGCGCTCCAGTTTCATTTGGGCTCCCTGCTCCAGATTTCCCGTGGCTAAGCCCAGCAAGAAGTCTTGCTTTCGGCTCAAGGTGCAGACCAGTTCTCGGACGCCGGGCAAAACAAGAAAGTTGTGGCTTGCGGTGAGCTCTTCTCTTAGAAACGAGAGATAGATGGGAAATAGAAAGGATAAGTTCTCTTCGGTGAAGCGGTTTTCTCCGCCGTAGCGTTGCAGCACCTCTCGTACAATCTGGGGGTCGGTTTTTCCCCCAAGCCGTACCCCGCTGATGCCGTTTGGGAGCGCATATGTCTGCTCTAAAGCACTCTTTAGAGCGCGAGTGCCGGCTCCACCTGTGAGCAGCAGCGTGCCGTCAATATCGAAGAGTACGAAGCGCATCGGTAGATTATAGCAACGGGGCCGCGTGTCTTTAAAATTTAAATTTTGGCCCCTCAACCAGAATGTCTTGCAGGATAGCTGCATCTAGGTGCATCTTTTCGAAGTTATCAATCAACTGTTCGGGTGACTCTATGATCGGTTCGCCTTCTGGATTAAGTGAAGTGTTGATGAGAAAGAGCAAGCCCGTGCGCTCTCGAAATTGAACGAGCAGCTTGTGCAATAGAGGATTTTCCGGACCCACTGTCTGGTATCGGCAGTAGTTGTTCAGAAGAACATTTTCGAACTGCCGGCGGCACTTTCCCCGGATGGTTCCCATGAAAGACATGAAGGGAGAGCGGTGACCGTCATGAAAATAGTCACCCACGCTCTCTTCGAGGATTGAGATTCCAAACGGTTTCAAATAATCGCGCCGCTTGATCTGGTGAGGGTCCGGAGTTTGAGGATTCATCAAAATACAGCGGCTTCCCAAGCTCCGGGGTCCAAACTCCATCCGTCCCTGAAACCAGCCGACAGTTTTTCCAGACACTAGGAGCTTGACGGCTGTAGACACTGGATCGGACAATTTTTCCAAGCGCACACCCCTGCTTTCAAGGACGCGGGTTACCTCCGCCGAAGAGTACTCCGGGCCCCAAAAGGCGTGATTCATCTCTGAGCGAGGGGCAGAGTCTCCCAGGAAGGCGAGCGCCGACCCCAGGCACAGCCCGCTGTTGCCGGGCGCCGGGGGAACATAGACCCGTTCGATCGCGGTTTCAGCAAAGATTCTTCCATTGAGCAGGGAGTTGTAAGCCAGACCTCCAGTGAAGACCAAGTGGGAGATATGATACTGAGCGTAAAGCTCCTCGATGATGGGAAAGATGATCTCTTCGGTCAAATGCTGCATGGAGGAGGCAATGTTCTGATGACGACCTGTGATCTCTTCTTCAGGCTCTCTTCGAGATCCAAGTAGATGCTCTAAATTGTCGTTGTAAAGTCGGCTAATGTCGGGGGTATGGTCGGCCCAGGAGGTGCCGACTCCATTTTGCTGCGTGAAGTATTTGAGATTTAAGCGGAGCGATCCATTTTCGCGAGAAATAATGGTACGAAGACGGTCGGTATATTCGGGATAACCAAAGGTCGAAAGTCCCATTACCTTACTCTCGTCGCCGTAGTTGGAAAAACCCAGAAACTGACTGACCATGGTGTAGAAGAGTCCGACTGAGTGAGGAAATTCAACTTGAGATAGAGTTTCAATGCAGCGGCCGCGTCCGATTCCTGTCTTCAGAGACACGAAGTCTCCAAAGGCATCGCAGGAGATTAGGATAGCTTCCTCAAAAGGGGAGTAAAGAAATCCGGAAAGCATGTGAGACAGATGATGATCCTGTTCCTGAAGTTTGAAAACTAGTGTCTCCACCGGAACATCGAAATGCTGGGCCAGGGTTTCTTTGAAATTAATCAACTTCAAGTTGATGCGGTAGCGATCGTACACAGAACTGATTTTGTAGATGCGATCTTGAAAATGGACCTGGTCTTTGTTAACGATTCGCGTATTTGCGGAACGGGCGTAGGTGATGACATCAATATCTCTGAATTGCAGGCCGGCTCGCTTGAGGCAGAAAGCGATTGCCGAAAGAGGGATGCCGGCGGAGAACTTGACTCGGTTAAAACGCTCCTCTTCAGCCGCGGCAATAAGCTTGCCATCAATAAAGACGGCTGCTGCGGCATTGGGGTGAAAGAAGTGGAGACCGAGAATGTTCATGACTCCGCAAAATATAGCACAGGAATCAAGTTCCAGGTTTCAGGTTTCAGGAGTAGCCTCGCTTCGTAAGTACGGCGACGTTTGTGGCGAGCGCGACGACGACGCGAT
>JALLOL010000369.1 GCA_027717875.1 Acidobacteria bacterium AH-259-L09
ATTTAAAGTACCTGTAATTTCTATTATTATTACTAATAATAGAACTATTAATTTTCTTGACGCCCTGGAAAATCAACCGTAGTCTCTATATAACACTGGTATAATAAGGTTGAATCATCGCTCAAGGATCTTCTTTTATGAAACATAAATATTTTTGTCGCCTGTTTGTAATACTATATACATGTGGATTTCAATACTTGTAATGGACTAACAGCATCCTCCGAGGCTCAGTTCTTCCTCTCGCCCGAATCACCGTTGCAGCGTCAGTACGAAGCCCTGCGCTGTTTCTTCGTGGAGGGGGTGCCTTCCTACCAAGTGGCGGCCCGCTTTGATTATTCCCCCGGGGCCTTTCGGGTCCTCTGTCACCAGTTCCGACACGACCCTTCGAAGCGCCTCGCTTTCTTTCAACGGATCAGGCGCGGGCCCCAGCGGGCGCCCGCACGGGATCGGGTCCGAGAACTGGCGGTGGCCATGCGCAAGAAGAACCTTTCCGTCTACGATATCCAACTGGAGTTGGCCGCCGCCGGGGACGCGATTAGCATCAACGCTTTGTCGATTCTCCTGCGCGAGGAAGGCTTTGCCCGGTTGCCGCGACGTCGGGATCAGGAACGGCCTCTGACCGTCAAGCCTGAAGCAGCTGCCATCGCCAATGTCCAGCACATCAATCTGGCACCCAGGACCTTTCGGACCCGGGTGGGCGGTTTGTTTCTTTTCGTTCCCCTCATGAGAAACATCGATCTGAGCACCGTCGTGCGCCAGGCCGATCTTCCCGGCTCCAAGAAAATTCCTGCCGAGCAGGCTTTGCGCACACTTCTGGCCCTCAAGCTCCTGGGGAAAGAACGCAAGAGTCATGTCATGGATCTGGTCTTTGACGAAGGGATCGCTTTGTTTGCAGGTCTCAATGTAGTTCCCAAGCGCTCCTATCTCGCCGCTTACAGTTCCAGGGTCGACCGACGAGCCAACCTGAGACTGATGGAGGCCTGGTTTCAGGAGGTCCAACGGGCCGGCCTGACCCGCGGCTCTTCCATCGATCTGGACTTTCACACCGTCCCCGCCAATGCCCAGGAGGAACCCCTGGAAAAGCACTACCTTTCCTCTCGCAGCCGAAGTCAGACGGGAATCCTGGTCTTTCTGGCTCGAGACGCGACCGAGCGGGTGCTTTGCTATGCCAACGCCGGCCTGACCAAGGCCGATCGAGCCAGTGAAATTCTGCGCTTCGTGAACTTCTGGCGCCAGCGCACCGGCAAGCCCCCGGCCGAACTGGTCTTCGACTCGCAGTTGACCACCTACCCCTATCTCAACCGCCTCAACCAGCAGGGCATCGTTTTTATCACCTTGCGCCGTCGCTCTAAAAAAATGTTGGGAGAGATCTGGAGCCGCCCGGCTTCCGCCTGGCGCAGGATTACCCTGCATTCCTTAACTCGAACCTTTCGCACCCCGAAAGTCCTGGACCAACGGATCCACCTGAAGCACTATGAGGGCCCACTGCGCCAGGTGACCGTGATCGAACTCGGGCACGAAGAACCTACCATCCTCCTCACCAACAACTTCAAAATCGGGGCTTCCGCCCTGGTGACTCGCTATGCCCAAAGAATGCTCATCGAGAACGGGATCTCCGAGGTCATCCAGTTCTTTCACATCGATGCCCTCTCTTCGATGGTCGGCCTGAAAGTCGATTTCGACCTGCAAATCACTCTGATGGCGAGTTCGCTGTATCGACTCATGGCCCAGAAGATCGGCCGGGAGTATCAGAGAGCTCAAGCCAAAAAGATCTTCCGAAATCTCTTAGATCTCTCGGCCACCGTCCAGGTCGAAGACCACCACGTCACCGTCCGCATGGACAAGCGGGCTCATAACCCTTACCTCGTCGCTTCCGCCTTGGCCGATCATCCTACTTCCATGGCATGGTTTGGCGACAAACAGTTGCTCATCCGATTCCCTTGACCCGGCCTTGTCCTCGCAAAATGTTAGTCATTTCCAGTACCGTGGAAATCGAGGCTAGCTCACATAATCGGTGTGGATAAAACCGCGATCCGAAACTGGGAGATCAATCGGTTTGCTCCTAAGATCCGCTATATCCACCGCATCATTGGTTTCCTCGGATATACGCCTTACAGGCCAACCCGATCCTTCTCCGAGTGGCTAAGAATTTGCCGAACCACAGCAGGATTATCGCAGGAAGCATTGGCTAATACTCTCGATGTAGATGAGAGCACCGTGAACGGTTAGGAGAGGGGGAGGCACAAGCCGACGAAAAGAAATCAGTTGAAAATCCAAAAGTTCTTATTGTTCCTCAGAACCGGCAGGCCGACCGTTCCACCAATCCGTATTACGGTAGTGGACCAGTTTCCGGTAAGGGCGTTATCCGTCCAAGTGGGCGGGTGTGGCAGCATCGGCATACACGAGGTGACTAGACGCGGGTAATCAGCGTTGCACAAACCGAAGAGAACGTCAGATTCGTTAATGCAATCCGCGAAGATG
>JALLOL010000037.1 GCA_027717875.1 Acidobacteria bacterium AH-259-L09
GTCACCTGCTTTGAGAAATACCGGTGGGTCTAGAAACACTCCCACTCCCGCCGGAGTGCCCGTAAAAATCAAATCACCCGTTTCCATCGTGATAGCCTGCGAAATATACGAAACCAAGGTATAGCAATCGAAAATCAGATTCCGTGTATTGGAAGATTGCTGAACTTTTCCGTTCAGACGCAGCTCAATGTCAAGTTGGTGAGGATCTTCGATCTCGTCTTCCGTAACCAGAAAAGGCCCGCACGGAGCAAAGGTGTCACATGATTTTCCCCGAACCCACTGTTTGTCAGAAAATTGTAGATCGCGGGCACTGACATCGTTTCCAATCGTATAACCCGCGATGGCTTCACGTGCTCTTTCCCGAGAAAATTTCCTGCCACTCTCCAGCATGACCACACAGAGCTCGGCTTCTGGGTCTACTTTCTGGCTAATGGAGGGAATCTTGATCTCATCTTCAGGACCAATCAAGCTGTTGGGAAATTTAGCGAATATAAGGGGGTTTTCTGGAAGGGGAACGTTTTGCTCTTGAGTGTGATCTTTGTAGTTTAGACCAATCGCGATGATTTTTCCCGGATTTGGAATGGGTGGTAAAAGCCGGATATCATCCTGTCGGCAGACGGCTCGATCCGCTCCTTCCGGATTCTGCTCCAGCAGCTCACGAATCCTTTTCGCGAGCTCAATGGCCGATTTTCCTCGAGACAGCCAACTCTTTAAATCCTGCGAATCAAAGAGCTCATCCCCGGTGTCGGAAAGTTCTCCTGTGCTCAAAAGCGTTTTTCCCGCCTCAAGCAGGTCGACTATCTTTCCTTCTTCGAGTTCAAATCCAAACCGGGCCTTGCCCGCCTGAGAAAAACTGCAGAACCTCACTTTCCCCCAACTGTGCCTGTATTGGCGGAGCTGCTACCGACAACCGACTCGGCCCTAGCCACAGTCCTGATTCTCTGTCCGGGATAAATGATTTGATCTGCCTTCAAGTTGTTCCAGAGCAGGAGATCTTTGAGGCTCACTCCATACATGCGAGCGATTCTGGCGAGTGAATCCCCTCTCCGCACAATGTAACTTGTGGGTAATTCCCGATTGAATCTGGATCTGCTCGCCGCTGAAAAAGAAAAGCCTGAAACGGATAAAGGAATGATTAAATCTTGACCTTCCCGAAGCCAGTGGATGTTCCGGATCCGATTCATCTGGGCGATCGCTTGAATCGAGGAGGAGTACCCTTGAGCGATCACAGAGAGTGTTTCCCCACGTTTGACTTTGTGATGATTAAATCGAACTTTCTTTTCCGGAGCAAGGGACGCCAGCCGTTCCTTGAGAAGCTCACCTCTACCCATGGGCACCTTGAGCTGGTAGTCCTCATAATCAAAGGGGGTAACTCCCCGCCTCAACTCGGGATTTAATTCGAACAGCTCAGCCAGCGACACATCTAGGGCCTCGGCCGCCACTCTCAAATCCACCTGATCCTCAAGAGCAACGGTCTCAAACTTCACCGCATCATCTGGCTTGATGTAAAAACCGTATCGTTCCGGATGTCGAAAAATAATTATCGAAGCGAGAATCGAAGGAACAAAATTCCTCGTTTCCCGGGGAAGTAATCTCCTCTTTGCCATCCTCCAGTAGTCCATTGGACCATAGCGCCTAATGATCCTTTGGATTCGCTGCGCTCCGACATTGTAGGCTGCCATGGCCAGGTTCCAATCCTGGAAAAGCCCATACAGGTCTTCAAGGTGGCGCGCAGCTGCCTCGGTAGACTTAATGATATGAGAGCGCTCGTCGATCCACCAATCCTGTCTAAGACCGTACAGCCTGGCCGTTCCACGCGTGAACTGCCAGAGTCCTTTGGCCCTGGCTCGGGAGTAAGCATGGGGCTTAAAGAGACTTTCCACGTGAGCCATGTAGACCAGATCGAGTGGTATCCCCTCTTTTCGAAAGATCTCTCGAAACAGGGGCAAGTACTTCCCTGAGCGCTTGAGGCCCTCTTCCATAATCTTGCGGCCGCGGGTCTGGTAATAGTTGAGAAACCTCACAACGTTGGCATTCAAAACCACTGGAATATCAAAGCGAGTCTCAAAAAGCTCCTGGCTAAGCAGCTTTTCCAGTTGGGGATCGACTTTAATTGTAAAGAGATTCAAATCAGCAATCTCATCGAGTGGAGTCGATTCCGGCCTCGGAAGCTGCATCTCTGAGGGATCAACCAAAGCTTGAAGTTCAAGCTCCTGGATCTTACCTAAGAGACCGTAGTAAGCGCTTTCCAGTTGAGGATTGAGAAAAAAGTCGAATCCCGAGTTCTTCAGAGTCTGGAGCGATTGCTGAAAATAGGGGCGAGCTTCTTGGATGTCCTCCTCTTTGAAAACGGCTTCTCCTCTTTCAAAAAGATCTGTCGCCCTTTCGATCAGCCGATCAACCGGGTCTTCTTCTGGTTGAATAGTCGCCTCAATGGAAGAGGGTGTCGTCCTCGATGGCACCTCAGAAACTGGTGGAGCTGACTCTTGAGGCTCGCGAGTGGGCACTTGTCGGGAAATGTTTCGGTTTGAACCGCAATTCGGAAGACACAGCAACCCGCACACCACCAGAAGATGTCTTAGCTTCCGCGCGTGCCGCAGACTCACCCCATCAGCAAAGATCATTTTATGGGTACACGCTATTTTTCAGCACTATTATTCTGGATTAAGGCGGTCGCCTGAGGGAGAAGTTCAATTGCCCTTTGCACCTGATGATCGATCTCGAGACCAACCTTAAAGCCTTCTTCGGAACCGAACAACGTGAGGAATAATTCCCGCTTGAGTCTGTTTTCAATCAACTGGCGGCTCTCCTCAAAACTCTCGTCACTAAAGTTCACCTTTTTATTGGATAAAAATTCTTTGAAGAGCCGCAGTGTCTCCTCTGTTATCCTAATTCCCTCGGTCAGCCCTTTTCGTTCTTCCTCGGTAAAGCCAGCTCGTTCTTGCTGGTTGTATTCATATCGGATGTCGGAGTGAATCGCCCCTTCCGTTAACTTGGTGGCGAATTCAGCAAAGAGATTCTCTCGGTCGATCAATCTTCCCAGCTTGCTGTAGCCCTTTAAGCTCACTTCCACGTCCGGTGTGATTCCTCCGCCGCCGAAGACCACCCGTCCGCTGTCAGTGCGACTCTCCTCTCCAGCTCTCTGATGGGTACCCGCTCGGCTAAAGAAGTACTCGTAGAAACTATTGGCGAAATCCCGTTGAATCAGCCGATTACTAGGTGTGTAATACTTTCCAGTTGTCAAGGCCAAACCTTTGTTATCTCCCAATCTATAAATGGTCTGTACCAGGGCTTTGCCAAAACTCGTTTCACCTACAATCAAGGCCCGGTCATGATCCTGCAGTGCTCCAGCCACAATCTCGCTAGCGCTGGCACTACTCTGGTTGATCAGAACCACCATGGGGTAGTACGAGCGACTTCCCTTCGGAGCGGTAAACCTGCGCGTTTTTCTGTCCCTAGAACGGGTACTCACAATAACCTGGTTTTTTTGCAGAAAACGATCTGCCACAGCAATGGCCTGGCCCAAGGCCCCTCCAGGATTGTCACGCAGATCTAGAATCAAACCTTTCAGGTTTTCCTCCTCCTCTTTTTCCAAAGCGTCGTCCAGTTCTTTTCTGGTTGTCTCCGAAAATCTGTTAATTTTGATGTAACCGATGTGGGGACGAATGTGGAAAGCGTACTTGATGGTATAAAGTGGGATTTCGTCACGTACCACGGTCAGCTCTAGCGGCTCTGCCTCTCCAGGACGTTCAACGGTGATTGTGACTTTCGTCCCTTTCGGACCTTTGAGATTGGGAATGACTTCTTTATTGAGGTCCCAGTCATCTATTGGCTGACCCTCAATCTTTGAGATAACATCCCCTGCTTTCAGTCCAACCCGATAAGCCGGGGTTTCCGGAGCCGGCGGTTCCACGACGACCACCCTGCCGCTGCCGGGAGACTCCGCACGTATAGAAATTCCTAAACCGTAATATTTCCCTCGTTGTTCTTCTTGAAGCCGGTTATAGTCAGAGGAGCTGAAAAAAGAGCTATGTGGATCCAGCGTTCGCAGCAGTCCTCGAATGGCATTTTCGACTAACTCCTGAGTCGGTACTGGTTCCACATAGTGCTCTTTGACCAGCGCAAGTGTCCCGGTGAAAGTTTTGAGTAAACGCTCGGTATCATTAGACAGAGGCGCACTCGCACTGAGCGGTGCGCCTAACCACCCGCCGAAAAGTGCGGCCGAGAGGATAGTAGTGAGAAAAAAGATCCCGAGCCTGTTTCGCATCCGCTAACAGTATAACATCATCACACCAGTCAAAACGAACCACCACTGGCAGCTTGATTTTGATTGGCCTTCTATGCTCTTATTGACTTGTCTGACACTGTCGCATAGACTGGCTAATGACGAGAGGTTGACTGTCAATGTGGAATCTAGGTTTTCCTGAATTAGTCGTCATATTTATTGTGGCCTTGCTTGTTTTTGGCCCCCGAAAGCTTCCTGAATTGGGCCGTTCTTTAGGCAAGGGATTGGCCGAATTTAAGAGAGCTTCAAACGAGCTCAAACGAACCTGGGAAGAAGAAGTCCGGGCTGAAGAGGAGGAGCTCAGAAAGATCCAGAAGGACCTCGAGTAGACTCCTACCTGCAAATCGCCAATTTGGGAAGCTTTCCTATAGTACACTTTCCTTGACTGCCTATGGATCACCCTGACAACCCTCCTTCGGTCAACTCCTCTGAATCCAACAAATCCAATTCTGAAACTTCTGTCCTGACAGAAGAAGCGCAATCAAGCGACGAATCGGCTCAGGAGCAAGCAACACCCGATTTACCTCCTGCTCCTCCTCCTTCCGCTGGGAAGACCACAGACGGAGAGCCACCGGATGACGAAGGGGAGGACCTCGGTGCTAAGATGACCTTCCTGGAGCATCTGGGCGAACTTCGAAAGCGAATTCTGCACAGTTCTGCAGCCGTGGCGATTGCTTTTTGCCTGTGCTGGGTCTTCAGAGAGAAAATATTCGAAATTCTAGCCGTGCCCATTGCGGATGTCGTAGCCCCGGGTGAGGATGTCGTACGAGGGATGAAGGAACTAATATTCATAAAACCCACTGAGCCTTTTTCAATTTGGCTAAAGGTGTCCTTCGTGGCGGCGATCTTCCTGGCCGCGCCCTACCTCATGGTGCAGCTCTGGCTATTCATCGCTCCAGGCTTGTATCGCAAGGAAAAAGCTTATGCGGTTCCCTTTCTTCTTTCTTCCACGGCGCTCTTCCTCTTGGGTGGAATTTTCGCTTACTACATCATTCTTCCCACAGCCCTGGACTTTCTCATCAACCAATTTGGCAGACGGTTCACCGCGATGGTGAGTGCAATCGAATATTTCAATTTTGAGGTCATCATTCTTGTGGGTATGGGATTGATCTTTCAACTACCTGTGCTGGTGGCTTTTCTTTCTCTCTTCGGGCTTGTGACACCCAGATTTTTGTGGCGAAACTTCCGCTACGCTTTCCTTTTAATCGTCATTGTGGCAGCTGTTATTTCGCCCACGGCCGACGTATTGAACCTGTTTTTGTGGAGCGGTCCAATGGTCCTGCTCTACCTGATCAGCATTGGGATTTCGTGGATCTTCAAACGCCGGCGGGAAAGAAAGAGCACTAGAGCAATAGAGCAATAGGTGCTGAAGGGGGATTAAAGGCCCTCGACATCGTATTCTTCCCTGTACTTCGCAGCCACATAAATGTAACTTTGCTCTCGCAGCGACTCGAAAAATTCCTTCAATCCAGGCTCTGCCTTTTTCTGATAGAGTTCCCCAACGATTTGCGGGCGAATTTCTTCCAACGGTTTCTGCCGAGCTGCTTTCTTACTCATGACCTTGATAATCTGCAGTCCATACTCGGTCTCGATGATCCCACTAAACTGCCCTTCCTCCAGTTGAAAGGCCGCCTCCTCAATTGGTTCCGCCATTGAACCCTTCTTGAAGCTGCCGATGTCTCCGGCTCGCGAAGCGGTCGGTCCCTCGGAATACTGTTTGGCCAGATCCTCGAAGGAAGCACCCGACTGTAATTTGCCGAGAACTTCTTCGGCTTTCTTTCGCACTTGGACCTTGTCTTTCCCTTCTGTCAAAAAGAGGATTTCTTTGAGTTCCACTTCAGCAGCTTCAGTAAACCGATCTATGTTTGCCTGGTAATAGGCTTCTATTTCAGGTGTCAGAAGGGTGATTTTAGAATAAACAAATTGCTGAACAAGTGAATCAACGATCATTTTCTCTTTTAGCGACCGCCGATATTGCTCCAGGGACGATCCCTGCTGGCGAAGGTACTGATCCAGAACCTCGAGGTTGGGAATACCCGATCCTTTGCGCATCTGTTCAAGGGTTGCCGCGACATCCACATCAATATTGGCGCTGATACCCAATTCCTCACCCCTTTGAAGCAGTATTTTGTTCTGGATCATATTCCTCAGCAATGTTCGCTTCCGTTCTTGAAATTCTTTTTCCAGCGCTTGCGGATTTTGGATTTCCCGTCTTAGACCGCTTTTCAACGAGAGCAGCTCCTTCTTCATGTCGCTCAGCGTGATGATTTCCTGATTCACCTTGGCCACGATTTCGTCCAGGATGACAATCTCCTGGGCAAAAAGTGGCGGAAAAATGCCCGCCAATAGCGCGAAAATCACTGCTGCATTAACTCCAGTCAATCTATTCGAGCTTCGCACTTGTCTCACTCCACTCAAAATTCAAAGTTTCATCGAATATCTCTACTGATGCGGCCTGAAATAATTGGTTCACGTACTCATCCAAAGCAACCCGCTCCTTTTTGGCGACCAGTTTCTTGAAAATAGTTTCCTGAACCTCATAAAACTTCTGAGCGTGGCGTGGAACCCATTCTTCCAACATGAAGATGTGGTAGCCTTCGGCAGAGCGAAAAAGCGGACTGACCTCTCCGGCTTTAAGTGTAAATACAGCTTTTTCAAAGTCTTCAGGCAGCTGACCACGCTCGAAGATTCCCAAATCACCTCCTACTTCAGCCGTGAGGCCCCGGGAGAGGCGCTGCGCCATACTCTTAAAGGTTCGAACATCCCCGAACTTCAGCTGTCCGCCAATTTCCTCTGCCCTATTCTGATCGTCGACCAAGATCTCAAGAACGTGAGCCTGATCTTCGATGATGAACTCTTCCTCATGTTCCTGGTAATACTTCTGCATTTCCTGGAGGCTCACGGTGATCTGGGAGCCAATCATGTTCCTTACGAACTTCTGAATCTTTAAAAAGACTCGAACGCGTTCAAGCAAAGCCGGTGTTACCTCTTGTTCTTTGGACAGCCAACGGTCGAGTTGAAGTTGAACTTCGCTTTCTTCTAACACGATCTTTTCCTTTTCTGCTTCGTGAAGTAAGAGTTCCTCTGTCAGAAACTCGCGAAAGAGCGCTTTTTTTTGGAACTCGACAAGTTCCCCCTCCAACTGATCTTGCCGCAGGGACAGAAAGTCCTCGAACTGATCTTGCAGGACTGGTTGACCTTTAATCACGGCAATGATTCGAGATTGAGGTTGAATTTCTTGACTCTCTCCCGCACAAGCCCCAGCTATTGCAAGCACCAGAAGAGAGACGATGCGTCTTGCAATCATGTTCCTAAAGTGGCTCATTCTAGCACAGTAATCTCGTCTAACAGGGTATGCACGTCCTCAAAAACTTCAGGGGGAAGGGGGGAAGAGACTTCTGCAGCCATGATTCCTTCTGGACTCACGGAGAAGTGGCCGTTGCGGGCGACCAGGTCGATGATATGCCGGCGTGAAACGGGAGTGTCTTCCCGGAACTTTAAGAAGACTTTAGAACCCTTTCGTTCCACTGAAAGGATTCTTAAGTGCTGGGTACGCAATCGCAGCTTTGCGTATTCAAAGAGGTTTGAGACGGAATTCGGATATTTTCCAAACCGATCTTCAATCTCCTCTTTCAGATTATTGAGGGCGAGCTCATCAGGGGCTGAGGACACCCGTTTGTAGAGCCAAAGACGCTGGTTGGAGTCATCGATGTAATGTTCGGGAATTTGAATATCCAGGCGTAGATCAATGTTGGTCTGTACGTCCTCCCGGATTTCTTCTCCCTTCAACTTTCGGATGGCCCGCTCCAGCAGCTTCATGTAAAGCTCAAATCCGACCGCATTAATATGTCCGTGTTGTTCAGAACCCAACAAATTGCCGGCGCCTCGGATCTCCAGATCGAGTGCAGCAAGGCGGAAACCCGCACCCAGTTCACTGAATTCCTTAATGGCCGCCAAACGCTGACGGGCATCCTGACTCAAGGTCTCCTGCGAAGGAATCATAAAGTAGGCGTAAGCTCGACGGTTTGACCTTCCCACACGTCCCCTCAATTGGTACAACTGACCCAATCCAAAGCGATCAGCCCGATTGACGATCAAAGTATTGGCGCGAGGGATGTCCAGGCCATTCTCAATGATGGTGGTCGAAACAAGGACATCATACCGGTAGTCGACATAGTGGAGCATCACTTGCTCGAGTTGTCGTTCTCTCATCTGCCCGTGGGCGACGGCCACGCGAGCCTCAGGCACTATTTCCTGAACCATCCTGGCGATTGAGTAGATTGTCTCGACAGAATTGTGGACGAAGAAAATTTGACCTTCGCGCTTTAGTTCCAGGTCGATCGCGCTTCGAATGATGTTTCGATTGAACTTCACTACAACAGTCTGAATGGCGAGCCTATCCTGGGGTGGAGTCTCGATAAGGGAGAGGTCTCGCAGTCCAATAAGGGACATGTTCAAGGTACGCGGAATCGGGGTCGCGGAAAGCGCCATTACGTCCACTTCAGTTTTTAGCTGTTTCAGTCTCTCTTTTTGACTCACCCCAAAGCGTTGTTCTTCATCCACAATAATCAGCCCCAGATTCTGAAAGTGGACATCCTTTGACAAGAGTCGATGAGTCCCGATCAAGACATCCTCCAACCCTAATGAGGTGCGCCGCAGGATGTCAGCCTGATCTCTTCGACTTTGAAAGCGACTCAGCATTTTGATGCTTATTGGAAAAGCCTGGAAGCGCTCTCTAAAGGTATTGTAGTGCTGGAGGGCCAGCACAGTGGTGGGGGCCAGAATCGCCACCTGTTTGCTGTCATTGACGGCCTTGAACGCTGCTCGCATGGCCACTTCCGTCTTCCCGTATCCGACATCCCCACAAATCAACCGATCCATAGGGCGCTCTGCCTCCATGTCACACTTGACATCCCGGATCGCCGCCACCTGATCCGGCGTTTCCTCAAATTCGAACGCTTCGTCAAATTCCCTGCTTAGGAAGTCATCGGGCGAAAAGGTGTGTCCCTTTGCCGTTTCTCGACGGGCATAGAGCTTGAGCAAATCTTCAGCCAAGTGCCGCATTGACTTCTTAATGCGCCGCTTGGTTTTTTCCCAGGAAGCTCCTCCCAGCCGGTCGATTTGAGGTGCAGCTCCACCGCTGCCGCTGTACTTCTGGATCCGGTCGAGTCGATGGACCGGAACATACAGCTTGGCAGCGTCGCGGTAAGTTAAAACCACAAACTCACGCACCTCTTTTCCCACCCCGATCCGTTTCAGACCCCCAAAGACACCAATCCCATGATCGACGTGAACCACATAGTCCCCTTCCTTAAGGTCACGGAAATCGGAAACAAATTTACCAGCGATGTCTCGATGGGCCGGCTTTCTGGCCGGCGGCTTGAGCTGGCTCTCCTCAAAGACATTCTCCTGAGTGAGCACATGAAGCCTCAGGCTGGGAGAATAGAAACCTTCCGAGAGTTTCCCCTGGGTGACCGAAAGAGGGTGAAAAAGAGCTTCATCGATCCCTTTTTCGGCCAAGTAAACTCCCACTTCATATTCCTTGAAAATGTGGACTAAGCGCTCGGCCATTCCTCGCGATCCCATTACCAAAACGACCCGCTCTTGCGCCTTTCGCCACTTATTCAAGTCCGTGAGGATGTTCTGGATCCGGCCCCTGTACCTCTGCTCGATCTGAAAATCGAAATGACGAGCTTCTTGTGGTTGATTCGACAATTGCTCCACATAGAAAACATCTTGCTCTTCCAATAGGTTGACCAGCCACTGCTTGGAAAAGAACAGACGTTCGGGAGGCAATACCAGCTCTCCACTGGCATCCCGTTCTTGAAACGTTTTCTGTTGATTGACGTGTAAGCATTCAAATTCTCCGAGGAATTCATTAGCATTTCCAATGACGATCCTCGAGTCTTGCCCCTTCGGTAAGAATTCCAAGAGGTGATGGTCGCTTTTGACCACCAGCGGAAACAAATACTCAAAGCCATTAAACAGCTCCCGGTTTTCAGTAAACTGGAGCTTTTCCTGTAAAGCCTCGGCGAAGCGCACTTCCCTCCAATGTTCAGGGGCCTTCTCGTGCCAGCGCGCGATCTCGTGCTCGGTCAGGATCATTTCGCGCATTGGCACCACTTCGCAGGAGGGAATGAGCTCGGTCGAGCTCTGCGTGCTCGGGTCAAATTCTCTAATGGACTCAATTTCATCTCCAAAAAACTCAATTCGGACTGGATTTCCATGGGCCGGCGAAAAGATATCGACAATACCCCCGCGCCTTGAATACTCACCGAGTTCACTGACCGGATCCTCACGCACGTATCCGATCTCCCTCAGTCTCCCCAGCAGGTGATCAAGGGGCAGAAAACCCCCAACTTCCAAGTGAATGCAATTGCTCAGAAAATCAGCCGGCGAGGGCATCCGAGCGGCCATGGAAGCTCCCGTCGTGACAATGAATCCCTGAAAACCCTTCAGAAGCCTCCACAAACCGATCGCTCTCTCGGCTGCAATCTTGGGATGAGGTGATAGCCCGCGGTAGGGGTCTGTTTCAGATCCCGGGATAATGAGGACATGATCTTCACGCCCCTTTGGCAAAAAGAAGCGCAGATTCTCAGCGATCTTCTCAGCCTCGCGGTTGTTTAGACACAGCCACAAAAAGGGACCCGGCGACGCCCGAAAAAGGGCCGCCAAGACCAAGGCAGAATCCGCCCTATGAAGACCTTCCAGGACTCGAAAACTTTCTACCCGTGCAGCCAGGTGTCGAAAGATTTCGGTACTATTAGTGGGAAACGGTTTTTGTGGATCTTCGAATTCGCTCGATGATATTTGATGTAGAAAATCCCTTTTCAAAATCTAGCGAGATAACCTTTCCACCATTCGATTCGACAATTTGACCGCCCACAATCTGATTCATGGACCAGTCGCCGCCCTTCACCAAAACGTCCGGCATCAACTCTTCAATGATAGTTTGAGGAGTTTCCTCATTAAAAGTTGTAACAAAATTCACACTGGCGAGTGCGCTAATCACCTCGCATCGTTCCTCTTCAGAGAAAATGGGTCGATCCTGGCCCTTGATTTTTCTCACAGAGGCATCACTGTTCAAAGCCACTACCAACACATCACCCTCAGCACGGGCTTTCTCCAGATAGCGCACATGCCCCGAATGGAGAAGATCAAAGCACCCGTTGGTGAAAACGATCCTCTTTCCTTCCGCTCGCAGTTGCGCCACGATCGACTGCAGCTGCCGACGCGACTTGATCTTCGACCTGGATGTTACCATTTCAGGTTCCAGGTTTCAGGTTCCAGGTTCCAGGTTCCAGGTTCCAGCTTGAAGGTTCCATTCAATGATTGCCTTCAGCATTCTCGCTCCTGGCTCCTGACTCCTGACTCCTGGCTCCTGACTCCTGACTCCTGACTCCTCATCATCTAATCTTTCTTACCTTAACACGTTCAGGAATCCACGATTTTAGCTGGAAAACAGCAGCGTACTCTTCAGAGACAGTAACCTGCGGGACAAGCTCATAGGGCTCGCGTCGTGGTTCAAGTTCTTGCACATTGACGGTGGCTCTGAAATCCGCGGGTTTCAGTTCGCCTGCGAATGAAAGCGGTACCGTTCCGATGATTTCCGCCCTTTGAGTAATAAGGGGAGCTTGAGTATCATGTGGAAGCACCTGGATTGGAATCCCAGGGATGCGCACTTCTCGTCGCTTCTCTTCAATCGTCACGACCATATTAACTGAAGGCGTATTTTCAATGCGGAGGCGAGGATCCTCAAGATCCAGGTAGGCATTTAGTCTCAAAGTGGAGGAATGCCCTTCTATGGCGATCGGCTCCGTCTTAGCCGTGGAGACACTCAGAACTCGTGATTTAGGACCGCTGATCATGACTTCACTGGGGATGACTCGTACGTTGGTGACCTCGAACCCATTAGCGGGGTTGCCCACCAGTTCAGGGGTAACCTCGACGATCTTTCTCAGCGTACTTTCCAGGTGCAGCCGGATCCTGGCGGGATCGATGAAAAGAATCTCCACCCCGGAAGGCTTGTTTCGAATGTTTTCCTCGGTCAGACGAATCAACTCAGTTCCTGGGACCGCTCCCTTCAGGTCAATCACCACCGCCAAGTTTCGCTCATCGAGGGTGCTCGTGCTGCGATCGGAACGAATGACGACTTCCACTTCCTTGTCATAGTCGTCGGAAATCTCCAATTGGGAGGGCATGTTGACAAATTCCACCGGAAGAGAAAGTGTACGCTGAACCATTTCGGGGACGGTAATAGTCAACCAAAGCAGGAAGGCGAGCAAAACAGAGATAACCTTTAACCCAAGATTCTTTAGAAAAAAGGCCCGCAAGATATTCATACCGCTTCCTGACGCTCCTCTCTTTCTTTCCGCCGTTCTGTTCGAGTTGTGGACTCTTTGGCGGGGGTCTCGATTGTTCTCTGCAGAAACCTGAGTAAACGCGGCCCATCCAAATTTCGCGTAATTTCGCCTCCGAAGATGGCTGAGATGTTACCGGTCTCCTCAGAGACTACGATGGCGATTGCATCGGTCTCTTCAGTAATTCCAATGGCAGCGCGGTGTCGGGTACCCAGTTCCTTGCTCAAGTAAGGATCCAGAGTGAGTGGCAGAAAGCAAGCAGCTGCAACGACACGGTCTCCTTGAACCATGACGGCCCCATCATGCAGCGGGCTTTTCGGGCTAAAGATAGTGAGCAAAAGATCATAAGTCAAAAAGGCATCTAACTTGATTCCACTTTCGATGTAATTCTTGAGTCCAATTTCCCTCTCAACGACAATCAGACCCCCGATTTTCTGGGTGGAGAGAGTGGTGACAGCCAGGACGATTTCGTCGAATCGCTCCTGATTTCCCTTCCCAACGAACCGAGGGAAAAAACCTCCTTTGCCGATCTGGGCCAGTCCCCTGCGAATTTCTGACTGAAAAATCACGATGAGAGCAATGATGAAGAAGGGAAAGAATTTAGCGAACAACCATTCGACCGTTCTCAATTCGAAAAACTGGGTCAGAAGGTAATAGAACAAAATCAAAGATATAATGCCCAGCGTCATCTGCCACCCGCGAGTTCCCTTAACCAGGCGCAGCGCCTGATAGATAAGGAAGGCGATGACTAGGATATCGATGATATCCCGAGGCCGCAGGTGCGAAAGGCTGGAAAGCAGATCAGTCATCATTGCAAAGAATTCTCCGCCAGGATAGCGTCGGTTACCCGGGCGACCTGGTTCATCTCTGCCACATCGTGCACTCTCACGATGTGTGCTCCGCGCAGGACAGCAATCGCCACCGAGGCGGCACTCCCCCAGGCGCGGTCCTCAACCGGTAGATCTAAAATCTTGCCCAGGAAGCTCTTTCGAGAAGTTCCCACCAGGATCGGCAATTGAAAAGTTTCCAGAAAGGACAATCGGTTTAAAATCTTGCAATTATCTTCAACAGTTTTACCGAAGCCGATGCCGGGATCGATCATGATCCGTTCCTTTGCAATTCCATGTCGGAATGCCGTTGATACAGCAACTTTCAAATCACTTTGAATTTCGTTGAGGATATCCGGACTAGGAGGAAGTTCCTGCATATTTTGTGGAGTTCCGCGCATGTGCATCAGCACCACTGCTGCATCCCACTCTTTGACGACTGGTGGCATTTCTGAATCAAAACGAAACGCGCTGATGTCATTAACAATATCCGCACCTTCTTTTAAAGCCTCCCGCGCCACTGCAGCCTTGCAGGTGTCAACCGAGATGGGCACAGACACTTGCTTGCGCACCTCCTGCAGCACCGGCAAGACCCGCTCTAACTGGACGTCAGTCGGCACGGGGCGAGCCCCGGGACGGGAAGATTCACCTCCCAGATCCAGGATGTCTGCACCCTTTTCAACCAGTCCTAAACAGTGTTCAACCGCTTGCGACCGACCGAAAAAACGGCCGCCGTCAAAAAAAGAGTCGGGGGTAATGTTCACCACCCCCATGACCCGGGTGTACCTGCCGAGTTCCAGTCTCTTATCCCGGGCCCCCAAGATATAAGCTCTTCTGGA
>JALLOL010000370.1 GCA_027717875.1 Acidobacteria bacterium AH-259-L09
GAACAAACTGTGTGTCATCCTGGAAATGATCAAATTCGAGCACACCATCTTTGCTCTTCCCTTTGCCTTTCTAGGCGCCTTCTTGGCAGCGCGAGGATTTCCAGGCTGGCTGGTGAGCCTTTGGATTATCTTGGCTATGGTTGGAGCTCGAAGTGCTGCGATGGCTTTCAATCGGCTAGCCGATCGTGTCTATGACGGCCTCAATCCACGGACGGCCCACCGAGCTCTACCCCGGGGACTCCTAAGCTCTCAGTTCGTCGTCTTTTTCACTCTAGTCAGCTCAGCGTTGTTCATCTTTGCATCGTGGATGCTCAATGATCTCGCTTTTCGCCTTTCGCCGATTGCTTTAGGCATCATCTTTTTTTATAGCTACACGAAAAGGTTTACCTCACTGTCACATCTGCTTTTGGGGTTATCACTTGCCATCGCGCCAGTGGGCGGTTGGATTGCCGTTCGAGGTGAAATCGATTTCGCTCCTTTCTATGTGGCGGCTGCTGTACTTTTTTGGGTGGGAGGATTCGACATCATCTATGCCTGTCAGGATTACGAATTTGACCGCAAATTCAGCCTCCACTCCATGCCCAGGCTATTCGGCAAAAAAAGGGCTCTTCAAATCTCCGCCTTGTTTCACGTCTTTATGATGATTCTGCTTATGTGCGCCTTTTTCCAGTTCAACCTCTCGCTTCTGAGCTGGATAGGCCTGCTCCTGGTAACGATGGGGCTGATCTACGAACACAGTCTCGTCAGCGCCGGTCAGGTCAATAATGCCTTTTTCACCGTCAACGGCCTCATTAGCCTCATCTTGTTTTTGTTTGTAGGTCTCGATTTATGTCTGCTCGTATAGGAGAGATCCTCATAAAACAAGGTCTTCTGACCCCGGACCAGCTTCAGACGGCGTTAAATCGCCAGAAAGCCCACAGTGGGCGCTTGGGTTCAATTCTCATCGAACTCGGATACGTGCCGGACCACGATATTGCCACAGCTCTGGCCAAACAACACGGTGTTCCTTCGGTTGACCTGGCTCACTTCCACATCGATCCCAACGTGATTGGACTCATACCCGTTGACAAAGCGATCCGACACGAGGTCCTGCCTTTGCAAAAGGTAGGAATGACGCTGACCGTGGCGATTACGGATCCAAGCAACGTCCTGGCCCTGGATGAAATCAAGTTCATGACCGGATACCGTGTTGAACCCTTGGTGGCCCCTGAATTTTGCATCCGTCAGGCGATTGAACAGCACTATGGCACAGAAGGAGCCATTGCCCTAAAGCGGGTATACGACGAACTTGCAGCTCAAGGAGAGTATCAATTGGACCTCTCTGAAGAAAAGGAGGACGTTGATCTGAATGAGCTGCAAAAAAGCAGTTCCGAAGCTCCCATTATCAAATTTGTCAACATTATTCTGGCTGAGGCAATACGGCGAGGGGCCAGTGACATTCACATCGAGCCCTACGAGAAGGATTTTCGGGTTCGCTATCGAATCGACGGCGTACTCTACAAAGTGATGAATCCTCCATTGAAGTTCCGCGATGCCTTGATTTCCCGAATCAAAATCATGGCGAACCTTGACATTAGCCAGCGGCGTCTGCCGCAGGACGGGAGGATGAAGATTCGAATCAACCAGAACGGGTTTCGCAAGGAGGTCGACTTTCGAGTTTCTTCGCTTCCCACACTTTTCGGCGAAAAAATCGTTTTGCGAATTCTTGACCGAGCAAAGCTTCCGCTTGAACTAGATCAGCTCGGATTTGAGCCGGAGCCTCTAAAAAAATTTCAACGCGCCATTCAAATACCCTACGGTATGGTGCTGGTAACAGGGCCCACGGGGAGCGGAAAGACAAGCACGCTCTACACCTGTCTCTATGAGCTTAATACGCCGGAGGTCAACATTATGACCGCTGAAGATCCGGTCGAATTCAACTTCGCCGGTGTTAACCAGGTTCAAATCAACGAAGAGCTTGGATTGACCTTTGCGAGCGCACTGCGTTCCTTCTTGCGCCAGGACCCAAATATCATTCTAGTGGGTGAAATTCGGGACCTAGACACGGTGGAAATTGCCGTGAAGGCTGCTATGACTGGTCATTTAGTCTTGAGTACGGTTCACACGAACGACGCGCCTGCGACCATCAATCGGCTTCTAAACATGGGACTCAAACGCTTCCTGGTGGCGACCTCGGTCCATCTAGTTTGTGCCCAGCGCCTGGTCCGCAAGATTTGTAGTGAATGTAAGGAAAGGGCCGATACTCCCATTGAAACCTTCATCGAAATCGGTTTTCCTCCTTCCGTCGCCGCAGACGTCGTGACCTATTACGGGGAAGGATGCCCAAAATGCAATGGAACTGGTTACAAGGGTCGCATTGGACTGTTTGAGGTGATGGAGATCAGCTCCGAGATTCAGGATATGATCTTGACCGGAGCCAACTCGAATGAAATCCGCAGCAAGGCGAGAGAGCAAGGAATGATCACTCTGCGCGA
>JALLOL010000371.1 GCA_027717875.1 Acidobacteria bacterium AH-259-L09
AGCCGGGCGGTGATATGATCAATTTTTACAGGAGTGAAATATGAAACGCATCGCCATCCATTTAGCCCTTCTGACTTTTGTGGTGTCCGCAGATCTTTTTGGTCAGCAAGAGCCAGGCGGTCGAGACACACAACCGACCGAGCGCTCCACTGGTCGGAGCGGAATAATCGTGGGACGTATTCAACTCGCTCGCGGGGAGCATCGGATCCCTCGAATGATCACAGTGACCTTGAATACTATGGGCGGAAGTTTCCTGCAAAGAAAGACTTTGAACGGTGAAATATCCTTCATGTTCGCTAACGTTCGCAACGGTCACTACATCATTACCTTAGAAAGTCTTGGATACCAAACGGTGGAAAAGACTATCGAAGTGAGGACTTTTCTGCCCAATGACGAGACTTTCGTGCCTCTAACCCTGGGCAGGCGTTTGCCCGAGGGTGACATGGGGGTCCCTAGAGGTTACGAGAGCGAGCTCTCCGCAGCGTCGCTTTTGATTCCCCAAAAGGCGCGTAAGGAGTTCGAGAGGGCCAACCGCGAGAGCGCAAACAACAAGCCAGAGAAGGCCATCCAACATCTGCAGAAAGCCCTGGAAATCTATCCTCAGCTGTCCCAGGCCTATAATAATTTGGCCGTTGAGTACGTTCGTCTAGGTCAAACGGCGGAGGCCATCGAATCGCTGCAGAAGTCGATTGGCTTAAATCCTGACGATGCAACGACCTGTCGCAATTTGGCGCAGCTTTACCTGGGCCAAGAGTCTTACGGAGAAGCGCTGCTGCCGTTGAAGCGCTCACTGGAACTGGATGCGCAAAACAGCAAAGGCCTGATGCTTTTAGGTGAGGTGTACCTGGGGATAGGCCAGTACCAATTGGCGCTCAATTATTTTCACAGCGCCGCTCGCGAAAACCCGAAAGACCGCTCCTATCTCGGAATCGGGCAGTGTTATCTTCAGCTTGGACTTCATAAGGAAGCGCTGCAGGAATTCAAGGGATTTATTGCCCAAGAACCGAAGGACCCGCGAGCGGGAAGTGTCCGCGAGATGATCTCCCAACTGGAGAAAGAATTGTAGGAGTTGGGGGTCAGGGCTAGACCTCCGGATACTTCCAGGGTGTGCGGTAGGGACGACTGAGCAATGTGTTGGCTTCGGGATCGCCGATGATCATTTCTTTTTCGCCATCCCATTGGACACTGCGCCCCAACTTCAGCGACAGCATGCCGAGCAGACTCATGTTGGTTGCACGCTGACCAATTTCAATGTCGCACGCGGGCCGCCTATTGTTCTTGATGCTGTGTAGGAAATCTGCCCAGAGTTCGCGGATATTCTGATCGTCCGGCTTGTTTAAGTGCGGGTCTTGGTGGATGATCGGTTCGCCTTTTTTGCTCGGATAAAAATTCCAGCCATCTCGCCAGCCCATGTGGAAGGTACCTTCGGTCCCATAGAAATAGCAGCCGATGTTGGTTTTCTCAGCTTCATTGCCGGCGTATCGACGGTGCTCCCAAACTGCGGTGAAGGATTCGAACTCGAAACTGGCCACCTGGGTGTCGGGCGCATCGGTGTTGTCCTTTTTGATATGGCGGTCGCCGGTAGAAAAAACTTTGCGCGGATATTTTTCTTCAGTCCACCACAGGATCTGATCCATCCAGTGGATACCCCAGTCAGCCAAGGTGCCGTTGGCAAAATCGAGGAATTGGCGGAAACCCTTGGGATGAATTTTCTGGTTGAAAGGGCGCAGAGGTGCCGGGCCGCACCACATGTTCCAGTCTAAGCCTGGAGGTGCTTCGGAGTCCGGAGTCGGCCCACCCGGTCCGCCGGGATAATGTACAAACGCGCGGACCATGCCAATCTTACCGGCCTTGCCTGATTTTAGAAATTCCATGCCCGATTTGTTGTGGGGCGAAACGCGCCGATGGGTGCCGACCTGGACGACACGCTCATAGTCGCGCGCCGCTTTCACCATAGCACGTCCTTCGTTGATGGTATGGCTGATAGGCTTCTCCACGTAGACATGAGCCCCCGCCCTGAGGGCGGCGATGGTGCAGAGCGCATGCCAATGGTCGGGTGTGGCCACAATGACGACCTGGGGTTTTTCTTTGGCCAGGAGTTCCCGGTAGTCCTTATATTTTTGGGGCCTGTCTCCGGAGAGTTTTTCCACCTCCTGAAAGGCAGGGTCTAACTGATTCTGGTCCACATCGCACATGGCCACGATCTTACTCTCGCCGGCCTCCATCGCGCAGCGCAAGATGTTCATACCCCACCAACCGCTTCCGATTAAAGCAGTCCTGTACGTTTGATTCCTTGTAACGCCGATGATGGGCACAGCCGAGAGAACCATGCCGGTCCCAAGGGAAGTTTTAATAAAGTCTCTGCGATTCACTTTCATACGCCTCACTCCATTGCTCTATTGCTTAAAGGTTTGGCTGTGACGAATGAGTCAATCATAGCATGGGCAACATTGATGGTGGACGAGAAGTTCTAG
>JALLOL010000372.1 GCA_027717875.1 Acidobacteria bacterium AH-259-L09
CGGGTTGGACGGCCGGCGTGATGGGCATGATGTCACTGGTCCGTGTCCTTCCGCCGGACAGGTACGAGGAAGTGATGGCCCGAGTGAGGGAAGGACGAAAGGAGGAGCCAGAAAAACAGCCGTCGCATCATCATGAACATCACGACTCTTCGTCGAGTGAGGATCAATAAAGAGAATCTTTTAACTAACAAAACTTTTAATCTTTGGAGAACCTTGATTCCTGTCCAAGGTTATTCGAGTGATTAACTTACAAAGGATGAAACGATGAGTCTAAGGGAACGTTTTGCAGTACAAGAAGGCATGGGCTATGAGGTCCCCGAGGTATCCGACCGACTCCCTTACTACCTCGGATCCGCTACCTTGTTTGGGATCATCATCCAGATTCTGAGCGGTATTTATTTGACCCAGTTTTACAACTCCGACCCTGCCGGCGCCCACCAGAGCATTCTCTACATTATTGCGCGTGCTCCGCTAGGCGACTTCATTCGCAGCATCCATCTATGGAGTGCCAACTTCATTCTGCTCACGGTCAGCCTTCACCTGCTCTGGGTCTTCTGGCGGGGCAGCTATCGAAAGCCGCGCGAATTCACCTGGTGGGCAGGAGTTCTCATGCTGGGCATGATTTTCTTGCTCTATTTTACGGGTACGGTCCTGCCCTACGACCAAGAGGGCTATGAAGCGATGGCGCATTATATTGCCGGAGCCCGTGGTGCCGGCATCTTTGGAACCGTCTTCACCCCCGAGTTTACGCCCAGTGTGGAAGTTTTATCGCGCCTGTATGCCCTTCACATCGGTGTCCTCCCCCTGCTTCTTTTCAGTTTTCTAGCCTTGCACCTGTATCTGATTCGCTTCCTGGACATTCATACGCATCCTGGCGAGGCAACAGGGAGAAGCACATTTCTGAAACATCTTCGCCAGATGGTTGCCCACGGCTTTCTCTTTCTGGCGCTGGCAGGACTGTTTTCGCTTATGTGGCCTGCGGACCTTGGATATCCGGGGGTGGAAGGGGCGGAAGTAACCAAACCCCCTTTTTTCTTCCTGTGGATCTATGCGCTGGAAAACTGGTTCGGGATACCAGCCCTGGTCTTTGGACCGCCCCTGGTCTATTTGCTGTTCTTCCTTCCCCCAGTACTCGATAGGAAGGAATCCACGCTGCCGCGAGACCGCAAAGGGATTTTATTCGTTGGTTATGGATTCATCTTGCTGCTGTTGGCGCTGGCCATCTATGCTTGGTTGGCCCCGGCACAGCAGCATCTTATGTAACTTCATTTGAAAGGAGGAAAAATGAGACACACAACCAAATCATTACTCGCTCTGGTGATCGTCTTGCTGGCAGGGAGTGGGGTTCATGCCCATGGACCCTCATTGAAGGTAGACAAAACCGCGGCAGCCCCAGGTGAGGCAATCACCGCAAAAGGGGAAGGGATCACCAGGAATGGCATGATTGAACTCACTTTGCAGGGAATTCTTCAGGATTACTCTCTGGGAGAGGCTCATGGCGACGAGCACGGGCGCTTTGAACAGCGGATCACACTACCAAGTGATCTTCAACCAGGAGACTACACTCTGATCGCCGCAGGAGAAAGGAAAGCCACAACAAAACTACATATTCAGATTCAGACGGCGCCTCCACAAGGCGAGGTGGCGGAGGCTCAAGGTCACGAGGAACATGAAAATCGAGGGCATGAGCATGGAGAACATGAAGGGGACCGGAACAAAGGGGAGTCCCATGCTCGCGCCGATGCCATGGAGATTCACAGGTTAAATAACACTCTGGGAACAACACTGGCCTGGGCAATTGTCTTCGGCTCCGCTCTGATTGGGCTGGCTCTCTTAGTCTCAGGACGCGGGAAGTAATGGGTTGAGGAAGTTTTCGCCTGCTGAAAGCGGTTTGAAAAGGAGGTGAGCATGTCCAAAGATACTCTGACAATCATCGACAATCGGACAGGGAAAAGTTACGAAATTCCCATTCAGGACGGGACCACCCGGGCTATGGATTTCCGCCAGGTCAAGCTTTCCGAAGACGATTTCGGGCTGATGAGTTACGATCCCGCTTTTACCAACACGGCCTCCTGCCGCAGCCGCATCACTTTTATCGATGGGGAAAAAGGAATTCTGTGGTATCGGGGATACCCCATCGAAGAACTGGCAGAAAACTACAGCTTCCTGGAGGTCGCCTATCTCATCCTGAATGGGGAATTGCCTTCTGAAGGCGAACGGGAAGAGTGGCGCTGGGCAATCGTGCATCACACGATGGTCCATGAAAACATAAAAAAGTTTATGGATGGTCTTCATTACGATGCGCATCCTATGGGCATGCTGGTCAGCACGGTTGGAGCTCTCTCAACTTTCTATCGCGACGCCCGCGATGTCTCCGACTCGGCAAATCGCAGATTGCAAATAGCTCGCCTGATTGCCAAAATGCCGACCTTGGCGGCCTTTGCTTATCGGCACAGTTTGGGGATGCC
>JALLOL010000373.1 GCA_027717875.1 Acidobacteria bacterium AH-259-L09
ACTGCGAGACACTGATGTTCTACTGCTCACCGAACTGGACTATGGGATGGTGCGAACGAAGAACCGCTTTGTGGCCCACGAGATCGCCAAGGCTCTGGGACTCCACTACGCCTTCGCTCCTTGTTATCTTGCCCTCAATAAAGGAAGCGGTTTGGAAAGCGAAGTTAAGGGGGAGAACATGCAAGCCCTTCACGGCAATGCGCTTTTTTCACGGTACCCCCTACGTGAGGTCCACTCCCTTCCCCTTCCCACGGGTAAGGACATGATGCAGGGAAAGGAAAAGCGTCTGGGATGCCAGCGTGCCGTGATAGCCGCCATTGATCATCCCTTAGGACCCTTCCGGGCGGTCAGTCTCCACCTGGATGCCCATTCCAGCCAAAGACACCGTCAGCTTCAGGTTAAAATCCTCCTCGATCATCTGGAGACGCTCAACCCTTCTCTTCCGGTCCTCATTGGCGGTGACTGGAACACCTCCACCTACAACTCCCGGCGGGCCTTGTATTCTATCTTAGGCTACGCTCGGCGAGTCCTCATGGGGGTGCGTAATGTGATCGACAATCACTATCCCTATCCGGACCGCTGGTTTGAGCGGCATCTGTTTCGAGAACTGGAAGGCCGGGGCTATCGGTACCGCGATCTGAACGAGCCGGGTACCTGCACGCTGCATTACAAGGTGGAGGATCTGGCGGCCAATAAGAGAATGGCCGATTGGATTCCCCACTGGTGCTTCTGGTTTATCAACTGGGCCCTCCAGAAAAACCAGGGCCGCTGTTCAATGAAGTTGGACTGGTTTGCCGGCAAGGCTATTGTGCCAGATCCGAATCATCCCCCTAAAGTGTTGGCTGATGTTCATGGACAAGTCGATCTACTTTCCGACCACGATCCTATTGTTGTGGATTTTCGGGGACACAGCCCCCTTCCTAGAAGTAAAACTTGAGTGCTCCAAATAGTGTGTTAGTGGCTGAGCCGTACTCGCTTCGCAGGCGCGGGGATTGGTCCTCGCTCAGGCCTTTACCGATTCCAAACTGAGCTCCAAAGAGAATCTCAGAATTGTTTCCAGTGGACCAGTTCAACGCCGGTATCCACAGTGACGAGCGGTCGTTCCAGTTGATGAGCAGTGCATGACTGAACGTGAAAAGAGGGTGCAGCAGCCAGCTCACAGAAAAGCCCGAATAGGTCTGGGCCAAGGCATTGACCTCCCCCCTGAGTGTGCGATCCGCTTGAAGAAGAGAAAGGTATTCCGCGGGATCGCTGCTCCCAAACCCGTTCCAAGCCAGCTCCAATGTGAGAGTGATGCTTGGCATCACCTGGCGAACGAGACCGACTGAGCCGCGCCAGAACTGTCGTCGATCTCGAAGTGCGTCTTCGGGATCACCCGATTGAGTCCAGGTGAGCTCACCCCGCAGACCTGTTCCCTGTACATCGGCAGTGACAAAGGCACCCGCTACAGTATCCCGGTGGAATTTCCCACCCATCAGTCCGAAATCGGCTGAACCGACATTCAAACGCAGCAGCGCACCCGCGGCACCGTCCTGTCTGACGGAGGACCCCAGGGAAGCGCCGATGACCTCCAGCTCGGAAAGCGGTCCAAGGGGCACCGTGACACGCACGGCGTCGACACCCGCCTTATACTCCCGATCGATCTGCTGAGGCGCAAAAGGTGCAAAAAGATCCATCGAAGGCCAGAAAAAGCTGACCCCCCAGGTCACAGCCTGACGGCCCAAAGTAAACTTGACACTCTCGAAGTCGATCTGAAGATTCAGTCGATCAAGACTTCCGAGCAGATCGATCCGAGCGCTATCGGTAAAATCTCGATCAAGAGGTAGGAACTTTCTGGAGTCGGATACGGCGATTCGTGAAATTCCCACCAGGGGCGGAGACAACACGCTGAGCAGTCCATGGGCTTCAAAGGTGAGATGCCTTCCCCAGGAACCTTCCGGGGTCAGACGCAGTATCCACAGTTCGGCGTCTCGACGCTGTGCCAGTGGACTGTCCTCAGCTCCGAGAAACTGATAACCACGCAGCGAACCACCAAATCTCAGGTCCTGAGCGCGGAGCGTAGAGGTTGGCAAAAAGAGCACCATCCAGAAAAAGAGTGAACAGCGGTGGAACGTCGTCATTCAAGTACTGCACCTACCACAGGACTGTCCTTCTCGATGCGTCCATCCACAAGTTGGATGATTCGCCGGGCTCGTTTCATGACCCTGGGATCGTGAGTGGAAAAAAGGAAGGTCGTGCGGTGCTCTCGATTGAGTTTCTCCATCAGATCCAAAAGTGCGAAGGCGGTCTCACTGTCCAAATTGGCTGTCGGTTCGTCCGCCAAAACCAGATCGGGTTCGGCGGCAATCGCCCGGGCCACGGCGACTCGCTGCTGCTGTCCACCGGAGAGTTCCGCCGGCTTGCGGTTTTCCATTCCTTCCAGACCCACTTCTTTCAAAATGGCTCGAACTTTGGCGCGTCTTTCTCC
>JALLOL010000374.1 GCA_027717875.1 Acidobacteria bacterium AH-259-L09
AATGGCCGCATGAAGGCCGACACCTACCCGCTTCAAGTGCTACTCTGGACCCTCTCAGGCTGGGTGAACCGCCACCAACAGGATGTTATCGATTACTTGGTCGAAGAGAATCGCGTCCTGAAGGAGCAGGTGAAGGGCCGTAGGCTCCGATTGACCGACGAGCAGCGACGGCGACTCGCCGCGAAAGGAAAGCGCCTCGGCCGGAAAGCACTCAATCGAGTGGCAACGATCGTAACGCCGGACACTATCCTTCGATGGCACCGCCGGCTGATCGCTCTCAAGTGGACCTACGAAGCCAAGAGGGTCGGACGTCCCGGGCTGATGAAGACTATCGCCGCTTTGATCGTAAGGATGGCTCAGGAGAATTCGGGCTGGGGATACTGCAGGATCCAGGGAGAGCTCAGGCAGCTCGGACATCGGGTAGCGCCCAGCACGATAGCCAAGGTGCTGAAGGACAATGGGATCAAGCCAGCGCCGGACCGTCCGACCTCCTGGAAGACTTTTCTGCAGGCCCATTGGGGCGAGATCGCCGGAATAGACTTCTTCACGACCGAAGTGTGGACTCCACGCGGCTTGACGAACTACTACGTCCTTTTCGCCATCGATCTGAAGAGTCACAAGATACACTTCGCGGGAGCGACGCCGAATCCCCGCGAATCCTTCATGGCCCAGGTCGCTCGTAACCTGACCGATGCCTTTGACGGCTTTCTAGCGGGGCATCGGCCAAGCTTATTTTACTGGGAGTCAGGAGGTGGAAGGTGAGACTCCGGAACTCTCCTCAATTCTGACTGCGGACTTCTCTATAATATGGGCATGCCGGTCTTCGACCCTTGCTGCAAAGCATCGTCCAGTCCGTCTTCCCTGGCTTGATTCGCTGTGGCAAGACCGCCGCTACGCCTTTCGAACCCTGGCCAGCTCCGCAGGCTCTCGTACTTCTCGATGTACTCCCGGACGGTGGCGACGAGCGTGGAGTGACTCCACGTTAGCGGCGAGACGCTCATCGGCTCGCCGGTCAAGGGGTGGAACTGCTCAGCCAGGACCCCGCTGGGCAGCGCTCTCAGACAGACCCAGTCGATGACCTGCTGCGCCTCTTGCAGCTCATCGATGCTCGTTGCCTTGGCAATGCGATACTGAGCGAGCCACAGGGTCGTTATGACCCAGGGATTTCCAGGGATCTTGGCGCGACGATCGTCCAGCTCCGCGTCCCAGTGGTAGCTGTCGCCGACGTAGCGGGCCAAGCCACCGACCTCGGTCTGGCAGGAGAGCGCATCTACAATCGCTTTCATGGTGCTCTCGATTCTTGAATCCTGGGGCTCGTACATCCCAAAGTACCACAGTCCGTAGAGGCTGGCGTCGATGGTGTTGTCAGGCGTTATGGTGCCGTCACTCTTGACCGCGATGCTCTTGAGAAAGCGTCCTTCGGCCTCGTCGTAGAGGAATCTGTCGCAGGCACTCCTTATCTCGGTGGCGGCACGGCGGAACTTGTCTGCCTGCTTGAATTCGCCGAACAAGTCAGCGAACTTGGCCGCGGCCGTCAGTCCGGCCCACACGGTGGCTACCGTATATGAATAGATACTGGCGCCCTCTTCCCATAGATCGTACGTGGGCGCCGGCAGACCGGTGCTCCCCTCCCGGAATTCAGCCATGAAGTTGCCAGTGTGCATGATCAGCGGGCGGAACCAGGGCTTGAGTGCCTCGATGTCCCTGAACTTCGAGTAGTGCTGCCAGAGTACGTAGGGGATTAGTGCCGTCTCGTCCTCTTGTATCGGTGGCAGGGCCATACCTTCCGCCAGTGCCTGGGGCATCCAATTGGAGGCTATCAGCTTGTCCGGGGTGTATTTATGGAGCATGTATGCCTCGGCGTGACTTCCGTCCCGGTGTGTATCATCCGACTCGTAGTGAATGACGTCCTGGCAGAAGTCATAGAACTTGGTGGCAAGATAGGCAAAACCAGCCTTGTCGAGAGCATTGGCGATATACGCTCCGTCCCTCGGCCAAACGTAGGAGTAGGTCTCGCGGCCATGTACCAGCACCGAAAGATCGGAGTCGTTGGCCGCAATGATCCCACCGCCGTTGTCCACCTGGGTACGTACAATCAGCAAGCTCCGTTTATACAGATTGACGACCTCGTCTGAGAGATCGTGAAAGTCCACTTCCTCTTTGTTGACCCACACCTTCCAGTAGTTGGTGGTCCGGGCAACGAAGTACTGTGGAGTCTGCCGTTGCACTATCTGGTCGATGCGCCGCACGCCCCGCAAGTCCCTCGCCGCGGCGAGCCACACGTAACAGAGAGTGCTCTTCCCGGCCGCTATCTGCGGCACGTCGACCGCGATGATGCCGTCCACGGCGCCGAAGGCGTTAGCTCTTTCCTCTAGGAAACCGTCCTCCGCGTCCGCCCACGAGCCACCGTCTCCCCTCTCGTCCTTATGCCCGGTATTCCAGCTCGATACCC
>JALLOL010000375.1 GCA_027717875.1 Acidobacteria bacterium AH-259-L09
GAGTAATTATGCTATGACGCGAGCGGCAATGCTCAGTAAGTCAGTCATTCCTGAGGAAAACGTTTATCGAATTGCAGCCGAGCAAGAGAGTGCCAAGTGTGCAGCCCTTGAATATGAGCAAACGATAAGAACGTTTTTTGGTCTCACCCAGGGCGAGCGACCTCGCTTTGATTTGATCTTACTCGGTATGGGAGCGGATGGACATACTACCTCTCTCTTTCCAGGTACGGCCGCTCTCAATGAAACTGGGCGACTCGTGACAGCGAACTATGTGGAGAAGCTTAAGGCCCATCGAATCACGCTTACCGCTCCAGTGATCAACCAGGCAGCCAATGTGGTGTTTTTGGTCTCGGGGGAGTCAAAGGCCTCGGTTCTGAAACAGGTGTTCGAGGGTCCGTACGAGCCGGCGCGTTTGCCCTCCCAGCTCATTCGACCAGATGAAGGTCGCCTCTGGCTCATTGTAGACCTTGCTGCCAGTCGACTGAGGAGCTCTCCAAAGGGGGAGGTATGATCATCATCGCGGGCGACATTGGTGGAACCAAAAGCAATCTGGCTCTCTTTGCCGCTGAGGGTGACCGGCTGGAGCTTCTTGCGGAGCAGAGCTATGAGAGCATGAACTATTCAGGGCTGGAAGAGGTGGTCCAGGAATTCTTGACCACCAAAGCGAGAGAGGTAACGGGTGAACCGATCATCGCCGGGTGTTTTGGGGTAGCCTGTCCGGTGGTAGGGGACCGCTGCGAAACCCCGAACTTACCGTGGATCATCAGCGCCCAGTTGATCAAGGAGACCGTTGGCAGCGAGAAGGTAAAGCTGATCAACGATCTGGAGGCGAATGGTTATGGCATTTCAATGTTGGCGAGCGATGAGTTGGTGACCTTACAAGGCGGGTCTGCACCGCCCGACGGCAACGCAGCTCTTATTTCGGCCGGCACCGGGCTTGGGGAGGCTTTTCTAAATAGGCAGGGGGAAAAGTTCAAACCTTTCGCTTCCGAAGGTGGGCACGCCGACTTTGCCCCGCGCAATCAGCTCGAGATCAAGCTTCTTTGCTACCTGCTCAATCGATTCGAGCACGTCAGTTATGAGCGAGTGCTGTCCGGCCCGGGTCTGTGCAACATCTACAGCTTTCTCAGAGACTCTGGCTACGCTAAGGAGCCCCCCTGGCTGACGGAGAGATTAAAGCAGGGGGATGCGGGTGCCGCTATCTCGATGGCCGCGCTGGGTGAGGAAAGCGACCTGTGTGTCAAAGCATTGGACCTGTTCGTGTCAATATACGGTGCGGAAGCGGGTAACCTTGCACTTAAAGTTAAGGCTTTGGGCGGCCTGTACGTCGGTGGGGGGATTGCTCCCAAGATCATCAACAAACTGCGTGACGGAACGTTCGTGAGAGCTTTTTGCGATAAGGGCCGACTCTCTTCGCTCATGGAAGCCATTCCAATTCGGGTCATCCTCAATCCTAAAACAGCGCTCCTGGGAGCTGCATACTGCGCGACGGTTGTTTAGTGGCGAGTGTGGGGGTTTTTACTTTGCGAACTACGGACACAACTTTGACGCGATTCCTTATTGAGCGACAAGCCCAGCGACCGGGGGAAGATAGGGAGTTCACCATGCTGCTCGTGCAGATTGCCACTGCTGCCAAGGTTATCGCCAACCAGACCAGGAGAGCGGGTCTGGCTGGTATCACCGGTATGACTGGTGAGGTCAACGTCCAAGGCGAGGCAGTCAAGAAGCTTGACCAGTTTGCGAACTCCGTTTTCCTGGAGCTCATGGAAGATAGCCGTCTGGTCTGTCAGGTAGTGTCGGAAGAGATGGAGGAGGCCCTTACAGTGGGCGGAAGCTGTGCCGGTAGAAGGTACTCGGTGCTGGTTGATCCCTTGGACGGTTCGTCCAATGCGGACATCAACGGAGTAGTGGGTACAATTTTCTCTATCCACCGCCGGCATGACGAAGCGGCAGAGGAACCTTCGGAAGAAGAGGTACTTCGCAAGGGTTCCGAGCAAGTTGCCGCGGGCTATGTGATGTACGGTCCAAGTACGATGTTGGTATACAGCAGCGGACATGGAGTGCACGGTTTCACTCTTGATTCCGGCCTCGGCGAGTTCATCCTCTCCCATGAGGAGGTCCGTATGCCGGCACACGGAGGGACATATGCTATCAACCATGGAAACCGTGCCCATTGGCTCCCCTCCACTGAGCGGTTCATTGATTACCTGTGTGAGGTGGACGACTCGACCGGCCGGCCGTATTCCCAGCGCTGGGTGGGCTCGCTAACGGCCGACTTTCACCGGATTCTGCTCGAGGGTGGCCTCTACCTCTATCCGGGAGATCAGAAGAGACCCAACGGGAAGCTGCGCTTGCTTTACGAGTGCATACCTCTGGCTTTGCTGGCCGAGCAGGCCGGAGGAAGTGCCAGCTCGGGAAAAGAACGAATCCTGGACA
>JALLOL010000376.1 GCA_027717875.1 Acidobacteria bacterium AH-259-L09
TTCAATGTGGCTCGTACTGTTCAGGAAGATCCGGAAAAACTGCGAACCATCTCCGGCATTGGGGAAGGCGCAATTAAAAGAATCCAGGAAATTGTCGAAACCGGACGAAGCCAGGAACACGAAGATCTGAAGAATCAGATCCCTTCATCGCTCCTCACGCTCCTGGAGTTACAAGACCTTGGTCCCAAGAAGATCAAGCTGTTCTGGGAGACTTTGAACATCACCACCATTGATGAGCTGGAGAAAGCGGTGCGAGAGGAGAAATTGCGATCCTTGCCGGGAATGGGGCAAAAGAGCGAGGCCAAGATCCTCAAGGCCATTGAAGATTACCGTCGCATCCAGGGTAGGTTTCGCTTGGACGATGGCATCGAAATTACCCAGGCATTAATCGAATATCTCAACTCGAAGGTCAAAGTCAGGCGGATCGCAGCAGCCGGAAGTGTTCGACGAAGACGTGAGACTGTCGGGGACATTGACATTCTGGTGACTTGCCATTCCCCTGGGGAAGTGATTGATGCGTTTGTTCAGCACCCTGATGTCAGAGAAGTGCTTGCCAAAGGAGACACTAAGGCATCAGTGGTTATTCGTCGAGGACTGCAGACCGACTTGCGGGTGCTGGAGGATGAATCCTTCGGAGCTGCCCTCCAATACTTCACTGGCTCCAAAGCACATAACGTGGCCTTGCGGGAACGAGCCAAACGCATGGGCTACAAAATCAGTGAATATGGTCTCTTTCGGATTGTCAACGGAGAGAAGATTGGCAATGGGAAGAAAGTAGCCGGCGAAGATGAAGAGGACATTTACCGCCTGCTGAACCTGTCATTCATCCCGCCCGAGATCAGAGAAAATCGAGGAGAAATTGAAAAGGCGGAAGCTGGTCAGCTGCCTGATCTGATCAAATTGGAACAGATGCGCGGCGATTTGCACATGCACACCAAGGCCACCGATGGTAGGAACTCGATCGAAGAGATGGGTGACGCCGCAGTCAAAGCAAAATACGAATACATCGCCATCACCGACCACAGTAAGGCTCTGGCCATGACCGGTGGATTGGACGAAGAAAGGCTGCTCCTGCACATGGAAAAGATCGACCAGGTATCATCCAGAATCCCAGAAATTAAACTTCTCAAGGGGATAGAGGTTGATATCCTGAATGAGGGTGAACTTGATCTGAGTGACGAAGTCCTTTCCTGTCTCGACGTCGTGATTGCCTCAATACATAGTAGATTCAATCTTTCCCGCAAGGAGATGACCCTCAGGATTTGCCGCGCCTTGGAAAATCCCTATGTCAATATCCTGGCTCACCCTACAGGCCGACTGCTCACACGACGGGAGCCTTATCCGCTCGATCTGGAACAGGTCATCAAAACCGCTCGGGAAAACCGGGTCTGCCTAGAAATCAACGCCTATCCGGAGCGTCTGGATCTCAACGACCTCCACTGCCGGATGGCCCGGGATATGGGTGCACTGATCAGCATCAACTCTGACAGTCACAGCACGGAGATGCTTCGATACATGCAATACGGCGTCTTTACCGCCCGGCGCGGATGGCTTGCCGCGAAAGATGTGATTAATACTTATCCTTTGGAGAAGCTCAGAAGAGTGCTGAGGAAGGAGGAGTACGGCGTTTAAGGTTTCAGGTTCCAGGTTGGAACTTGGAACCAGGACACGCTGTTCGTTACAATGGAAATCCTCTAGAAGGAGGATCTGTGATAAAGGATCTGCTTCCCAGACAGGTAGTTTGTACCGTCAGGGGTAATAAGGGGAAGCCCTGCCACGGCGGACTAAAACGTTACTATCCTTTCGCCAGCTACTATAATGAACCGGATAAGGACCTGCGCGAGGAGATCAAACGAGAATTCGGAGAGGATCCGAAACTGGTTCTCCTGAAGTGTGAAACCTGTTACACCGTCTACCGATTGCCGGAGGAGCTGAAACGAAAATTCCAACAGACCGGCTGACAACTGACAACTCACAGAATTCAGAAGTCAGAATCCAGAATCCAGAAGACTCAACACTTATGTCGGCCTCGCTCACTAGATTAACTGGAAGCAGGCGGGGCTGGAGCCGCGAGTTTCCCTTGTCTGCACGATTATTCCTGAGGACTTCTGAATTCTGGATTCTGACTTCTGGATTCTGAATTCTGTCAGCTGTTCTACAGACTCCAGTAGCCCGAAAACGCTTGGCGCATCTGTTCTCGATAGGCCGCGTACTCCTGCGTCTGCTGCTCCTCGATGTCAAACTTTTTCGGCTCCAGTGTCGTGGCGATGGTACAGAGGACGGCTTCAGACAAGGCCTTCAGATGGTATCCTCCCTCTAAAACATACAGAATCCGGCCGCCGCAAACCTCTTGGGCCACACCATTGAGCAAATTGACCATTTCACAAAAACCCTCTACGTCCAGATTCATGCAGGACAGGGGATCATTTTTGT
>JALLOL010000377.1 GCA_027717875.1 Acidobacteria bacterium AH-259-L09
AGAAAGATTAACTTGGCTATATTTTCCGCAGTGGGATTTTGCTTCATGATGAAGACCCTCTCACCAACACCCTCCAGTGCTGCAACCATCGGATCGTCCTCCCTCAAGAGCATTCGATGATCGATTTCACGGTCGATAAACTCCTTCAAATAGCTTTTTACGTCCCCAAAGTCGTATACCATCCCTCGCTGATCAAGCTTTTCACTGGAAAGCTCGATTTCAAGTATCCCATTGTGACCGTGGGCACGAGCACACTTGCCCTCGTAATCCAGCAGGCGATGGCCATAGCAAAAGTGAAGTCTCTTGACAATGTTATGCCTCATCGGCAACACCTTGATTGGATAGCCTAAATTGAAGAAAAACCACAGAGACACAAGGAGCACGGAGAGGACCGGCGCCCAATCATCCGATTACGGCCACCTCGTGATCGAGCACCGATTTGAGTTCAAAAATACCCCAGCCTTCTTTTACGGTGAGCGATTTTTCTTCCCCGGACACCAAAAACTTGAGGCTTTTGGCGCTCACATCTTCCGAGAGCTTTACTTTCACCCGCAGGGGGCCAACCGGGATCAGATCATGCACGGGAGAACGCCAGGTTCCCGCGCTGGTCAGGTTCACCAGGTGCAGGATGAGACGGCCCGGCTGGTGATAGAGATGGCAGTCAATCAAACCAGGTCCCTCGACGGCGAGTGGGATATTTTCACCCGCCGCCCAGCGGACCAAATTGGCCAGTAAATCCCCGTGATCGGGTAGATTGTCGCGGGCGAAACGTCGGTCGATATCCGCCGCCAGGTAAGCCCGGCGCCCCCCTGTTCCAGGCGCATTGAGAACCAAAGCTGGGATATTGGTCCGAGGCTGCCGCATCCACGAAGTCTCAGGAGGATAAACAGGAAAGTGCGGGATAAGGGTGATCGGAACGACGGTTTTCCCATCTGTTTTGACCTCTTGCAGAAAGCCACCGAAGGGCAAAATGTCGGTGTCCTCAAAGCCGCGCAAGGCCGGATGGCGCTTGCCGGAGACCGGCGGTTCGCTACCGGACTTAGGACCGTACACATCGGCGCCTGCTTCCGGGTGAAGCCGGAGATAGGTATGATCACTGCCCTGCCCTGTTTGGGCCTCGCCGGTTGACCCGTGGCGCCTGCCGGTAAAACGCGCTCCAAAAAGATCGGCCAGGGCAAAATCCGATCGTTTATCTCCCCATTCCTCATACAGGCTGGCCTCTCCCGTAGCAAGCAGTCCACCGCCGCGCTCCACAAAACGGCGTACACTCACAATTTGGGTCTTTGTCATCACCGCCAGATTCGGCAGAATCAGGAGCGAAAGGCCTGAGCCGTCCGGGTCAATGTGATCAGCGTGCACCGGCAAATAGGGAATCCGTGCCCGCACAAGCGCCTGGATCACACCGTAATAAGGCAGGGCAACAAGTTCGTGGGCCTCGTCGCGACCGTAAAAATCCGCGTTCTCCTGAGACCAGACCACCCCGACGGTGGCCACCGGACGCCGCTTCACCAGATAGGCTTGGTTGGCTTCATACCACCGATACACCGGCTCGGCCGTGCGAAACTGCCGCCGATCCCATTGATAGGCACCCACATGATGCCACCAGGGCTGAATGGTTCCCGCAAAACCGGACACCATCCACATGCGCGCTTCCGCCTTCGAGGCAACCGCCTTTCGAAACGTGGGCGCTCTTTGGTACATGGCCATGCTCTCGGGGATGACTTTGTCCCATCCCAAAAGACCATGCAGCCGTTTGCCCATTTCGGCATTTTCCTGAAAGCCAATGGAATCGCTCCGTCCCTGATCATCCAGCATGATCATTTCCGCACGTCCCAGGATCTCCTTCATGTCACGGAATCTTCCGCCTTGTGAAATGGGGTCACCGCCAACCATGCCTAACCACAGGCAATGGGGGCCACCGGCAGCCTTGGTGGTGCGATTGTTCAGATCCCAAACTTCCACCCGGCGCGCGTAATTCCACTTGATCCACTGCCGATAAACGGCACTGTCCCAATCCTTTGCTTTGGGAAGATCTTTGCCCGAAGCGGCATGAAACTTTTCGACACAATATTTGCAGTAGCAAATTCGATTTCGATCGAGCCCACTCCAGCTGTTGTCCGTGATCCCAACCGGCTTTTCCCGCCCGATCACTTCACGGAGAATGTTGGGAATATACTCATCGTAGTAAGGGCTGTGAATACAGGTAATGTACCGGTCTGCCGCCCGGTAAGGCTGCCCGTTGATATCCCGGGCAAACCAGTCGGAGTGTGCCCGGTAAAACTCCTGATGCGTTCGATTGGAGTCCATCCTGGCTAGGACAACCAGGCCGTCCTCGTGAGCGGCTTTGACCAATTCGCCGAAAAGGTCCCGATCGCCAAGATATTGAGCCCGGTACTGAAGCGGGTATTTGCTGGGATAATAAGCGACA
>JALLOL010000378.1 GCA_027717875.1 Acidobacteria bacterium AH-259-L09
GAGAATTCCCATTCCTAAAAGAGTCAGTAGACATTTTCGACGATTCATGACACTGATTGTACAGCCAGGTTCGCCGAGGGAGAAATAAATTTTATGAGCACCGATTCCACTCCTGAACGGACGACGGATCTTTGGTGTTTTCGTGCCCTCGTGCTCTGGTCGTAGTGCGGAAGCAGAGGGATGAAGCCTGAAACTAATTCCACCAAACGACATCTGAATGAGCCAGAAAGACTTCTCCCATTCCTGCCTCGCCGAGCTTCTCCAGAATCTTGTAATGGCTGATGGTCTCACCGACCACGCTCGCCCCCCTTCTCAATTTGTGCAAAGGGGTTTTGCCTAAATGTTACGCCTTTGGTGTATTACAAGGCAATCTCAACTGGAGTGAGGTAAGATCTTTAATCATTCAATTAAGGACCTAACTTGGCGTTGGAGCGGACGCGATGACGCGCGCCTTTGGTGGACAATGGTTCTATACCCTCGATGAACGGTGATAGAGGGGAGTGTTATGCCACCTTCGAAATTTCTTTCGCCTCATATTCCGGAAACATGATGATGGCAGGGTGAACCCCGAAAGCCTTGGCGAGTTGGAGTGCGCGCTTTTTCCCAATGTCAACACGATCGTTCTCAAGCAGGCTGATGTTAGTGGCAGAGATCTTGGAACGCTTGGCCAGCTCCGCCTGGGTCCACTCCTTCAGTTCCCGGAGCAGGCGAATAACCTCTCCGGTTGTAAGGGTGGCGTGCTGCTGTGCCGGAACAAACCGGCCTGACTTTTTTAACATTTTGACGTACCTCCTAATAGTCGTGTGGCGTAATTCCGAGCACGTATACGGTCACTTCACTCCGTTCGACTTTGTAAATAACTCGATACTGTAGGCTCAGCCGGGACGATCTTTGACCGGCCCGCTTTCCTGTCAGCTTTTCGTCGCCGAACCCTGGAAAGCTCCTGATGATCTCGGGGCCATGGCGGAAGACAAGGGCCTTCCAGAGTTCGTATTTCTTGGTGACCTGCTTTGGGAGTTTCCTGCAGATCTTTGCCATGTTCGGTGCTTCTTTGACACGCCACAGCAGGTTATTAGAAATAATAACCTATTATAAACGATGAGTCAAGGTGCGATCGAAATGTCCGGTCGAAGGGAATGCATAGGAATGGGTGCCCCGCTGCGGTGATGTCCTTGCGCGTCCATTTTCGCTTCAGGGTGCCCAGTGCTTCAGCGAGACACAGCAGCGTCGCACAAAAGTTCGTATCCGAATTGAAGAACTGGCGTATTGGACCGCAGTCGCCTTCGTTGACCACCAGCTTTACCAATGCCGAAGCATCGAGATAGTGAGTCCTCACCCATTCAAAACCAGCCATCCATTTTTTCTCCCAGCGTCCCTATTCCACGTCCACAGAGCCCGCGCCCGCCGCCGCAGGCATTGGGCGGTCTAACGCTGCGCACCATTGCCGAGAGGTGGGTCGTCATGGTTGCTCCCCGGCGTTTCCGCCATCGGCGTTATGCCATCCGCCAGTCGTTTGAAATGAATCTTCGCCGAAAATCTGCCCGTACACGTCTTCAACCTGCGCCGTTTCGTCCTGCGTCAGCGCGGCAAACTCCTTTTCACGAGCCCGCTTTGACAAATGCCCCTGATTCTGGTGAAGGAAGCGAAACAATAAGTCGACCGTCCGGTCCGGCATATCGATCATGGATTTAACGCGGCTTCTAAACCGGTCATACCGCCGCAGAAATTCTGTCTCATACGGCAAATCCTGTTCGATCGTCCGCCTCACGCACTCATACAGAAACTCGGCGTGCGGTGTCGCATCAAAGAAGCAGTAATAGTCGCCGCTATCATTCAGTACGCGCACATTGCCGTCCTCGGTCGGCTGCCACTCGACAAGCAGCAGAAGACGCGCAGAATAGTCCTGCAGAACCTGCCGATATTCGTCGATCCGGTCCAAAATGGCGGCCGAGACAGGAAAGACGACACCGGGCGGATTGAATCCACGCTGAGCCAGGACGTGGTGGATGAGATAACGGTGAATGCGGCCATTCCCGTCCTCAAGCGGATGCACGTAGACAAAGCCGAAAGCCAGCACTGCCGCGGCGATAACAGCATCAAGGTGGTGCGCGGGCCCGCGGTCGAACGCGATCATGCCTTCCATCAGGGAGGGAAGATCCTGGGGCCGCGCGTTGATGTGATTCGGCCGGGGCGCGCGCGTTTCGCGATCGTGTTCGCCGACAAAGCCGTCTTCCTCTCGAAGGCCAAGGCGCACAAAACGCGCATCGTCAATGACGATCTTCTGGAGCCGCAACAGCTCTTCGAGGTCAAGCGGCTGGGCGCCGGCTTCGCCAATGACGCGGCCCCATCGCTGGATACGATCCTGCGGAGGATGTTCCCCTTCAATGGCATAGCTCGACCGGGAGTCTTTCAGGAGCAGGAAAG
>JALLOL010000379.1 GCA_027717875.1 Acidobacteria bacterium AH-259-L09
CATCACCAATCCTAACGGCGAGGCGACGACCTTCGCTTACGACGCCCTGGGTCGGCGCACCTCCCTGACCCATGCCAACGGCGTGGTCACGACTTATAGCTACGACGCGGCCTCCCAGCTTCTCTCCCTGGTGCATCAGCTCGGTGCCACCACCATCAACTCCTTCAGCTACACTTACGACAAGGTGGGGAATCGAACCGCGAAGACGGACAACAACGGAACCGCCAACTACACCTATGATGCACTGAACAGACTGGTCCAGGCCGTCAATCCTCTCCCCTCCAATCCCCTGGAGTCCTTTACCTACGACCCCGTGGGCAACCGTGTGAACTCCAACCAGAATGGCCTCTCGACCTTCAACACAGCCAACCAGCTCACCGAGGATGGCACTTTCGCGTATGTATACGATGCCAATGGCAACGAGGTCCAGAAAACAAGCAAAATCACGGGTCTCTCCGCACAGTTCGAATACGACGCAGAGAACAAGCTGATTCGAGTGGTCCGTGAGGATGGTAGCACTGTGAACTACAAGTATGACGGCTTAGGAAGGAGAGTCCAGAAAGAGATTGTGGATGTGACTACGACCGTAACCCGTTATATCTATGACAATGAGGATATTTTGCTGGAGTTAGATGGTAGTGACAACATTGTTGCCCGCTACACCCACGGGCCGGGCATCGATGAACCCCTAATTATGGAGAAAGCTGGCCAATCTTTCTTCTACAATACCGAAGGGTTAGGGAGCATCACTGAGCTTATAGATACTAGCGGCACGGTAGCCCAGGCTTATACTTACTCCTCTTTCGGTGAGATTGAGTCGCAGCTAAATGCCACCTTCGTCCAACCTTACACTTTTACAGCCCGTGAAATGGATCCTCAAACCGGGCTGTATTATTATAGAAGCCGATATCTTGATTCTCGAAGTGCTAGATTCACTTCCGAAGACTTGTATAACCTAGGTACTCGAGAGCTTCCCTCAGACATACAGCAACATCTCTTCCCGCCACGCGCGAGTTTGCCAGGTTTAAAGACCAATCCTCAGAATCAAAATCGATACGTATATGTCAAGAACAATCCGGTTAATCGTATTGATCCTTTCGGATTTGCTGAAACTTGCATATGGGGAGGATTCAGCGGAGCGGGAGCTCTCGTGATAGGACTTCAGATGATCTTTCAGAAAGGTGTGTGTACCGACGACTGTGGGAATCGAAGCTTTAAGACACGTAATTGCCTGTGTGTGTCTCTGGGCGTTGGCCTATCTGGAGGAGTAGGGTTCGAAAAAGGAGATACTTCACGAATGACAGAAGGTTGGACAGCCGGTGGTGTAATCATGGTCTCAGGCAGTGGAGGCCAAATAACGGGTTTCTCCGTCGGTCCAGGGGCCGGAGTTTTCTACAGCTGGTGTGCATGCGATGTTTTTTAGAATAGTATGAGAAAGATAGCCATCTTTGTTTTGGACCTCATATTTATGTTTGCATGGTTGGCGCTGATTACCATCATTATAGTGATTGCAAGTTCCTTTGCTCATGGCTTGAGTGCCCTAACCGCAGAGTGGGAACTCCTTGGAGGTTTCGGAAAGCGAATCTTTTGGTCAACAGTTGTTTCATGGACGGCGCTGACGGGTTTAATGCTGCTCCACTGCTATGGAAACACTCGCTTTGATGATTTTAAGAGTAACCTGTGGACAAGGATATTACTGATACATTTTTTTGTAGTCGGGCCTACCGTGTACTATATCGGCTCCTTCAGAGTAGCAGCTTTAAGCAAAAGTGAAAGCAGCACTCATTTTGTCTTGAAAAAAATGCGGCTTTTTATTGATGGACTCTATTATTTATCTTTTTGGGGTTCTATCAGCCTTTTTGCCTCTGTAGTAGCAACTTTAGTTTTTTCCTCTTCAGTCGAAAGCTTCACATTTCTAGCCACACTGAGCCTCCTGCTAATCCCATTAAGCGGGATTCCGACCATCATGCTGATGACAATTTTATTGTTAGATGCTGTGGAAAGACCAAAGGAACATTGGGAAAGGATAAACTTCTTAAGATTTCTTAACCCTTGGGCATGGGCGTTTGGAGTTAGAAAGTACTATCTGGGCGTACTACGTCCAGATCTCCTGGCTGTGGTAGGAGAGGGAGGCGGATCTACGTTTGACCTATGATGCCTCTCCTCTCAGTTCTGTGGTAAGTGGATAAGAGCATAGCACTTACTTTGGACGGAGAGGCAAGATACACAGAGAGCAAGAAATTCCCGAAATTTCTCGGCGCTGTGGTGGTCCAGCGATCTTTGCAGGTCTGATTTCGGGGTTGTACCGTGGCTTTCCAGGTTGACGAATGAAAAAGCGACTGTAGTCAATTTTGTAGCTGGTGAAAGCACCC
>JALLOL010000038.1 GCA_027717875.1 Acidobacteria bacterium AH-259-L09
AACTTTGAGGCGCAACCATAAGAAAAAGTGGAACCCACGGTCTGCACTTGCCACTGTCGGATCGGCGACCGAACTGGAGCGTCGATTCTGCTACCATTGTTTGATGATCTTCCCTGGAATGACCCTGCGTGCCCGGCTAGGGGTGATTTCTTTTCTTTTTTGGCTGGTTATTTCCCTGGGCTTTGTGCCCGTACTTGGCGGCGAGAAAGCGGAAGTTCGCTTTGCCGTCATTGGAGACAGTGGTACCGGCGGGAAATATCAGTACCGGATCGCTCGGGAGATGGTGGCCTGGCATAACCGTTTACCCTATAACCTGACGCTGATGTTAGGAGACAACATTTACGGAGGTTTCTTAGGACAGGGCGGCGGAAACAAAAAGGATTTCGAGAAGAAGTTTGACCGGCCGTATGCCGAGCTGCTCGCTCGGGGCGTCATCTTCCGTGCTGCCCTCGGTAATCACGACATGAATCGGCGTGAGGGTCGGGACTTGATCGAAGCCTACGACCGCTTTCATATTGATGGTAAGCACGGCTATTACAGCTTCACGGAAGGGAAATTCGCGCCCGGATTCTCTTCCGAGGTCAGCGCGGGGGAGAAAAAGCGGGCACCTTTAATTGAGTTTCTGGTGCTGAACACGGAGCGCTTGAAAAAGGGCGACCCAGCCCAAATTACCTGGTTGAAGCAGGCTCTTGCGGCCTCGCGGGCTCGCTGGCGCATCGTCTATGCTCATCATCCGCTGTACTCTACCGGCAAGGGCTGGTTTCATGGCGGCAATGAAGACTTGCGCCAACAACTGGAGCCGCTTTTCTTGGGCTCGAGCAGGAAAAGCTCCTCCCGGAGGACCGAGCCAAGTTTGGTCGACCCAATGCCCGAGCCTCGAGTCCACGTGGTTTTAGCAGGACACGATCATATCTACCAGCGTTTTCATCCCCAGAAGGGGGTGTTCCACTTCGTCTGCGGGTCCAGTGGCAAACTCAGCCGCAATGGCGCCGGGTACAGCCCTCAGGTTGCCGCCATCGAAGATCAGCGCCGCGTCTTTATGCTGTGGGAGGTGACACCTAGAGAGCTGCGTTTCTCGGCCATTAACGAGAAAGGGCAAGCCTTTGACTGCGGCTTTATTGGAGGGCCGGGCCGACTGGAAACCGTATCCTGCTGCGTCCGGAGCAGCAACCCTTAGAAGGCCCACTGCACTTTAAAAGCTACACCCCACTTGTTGTGGAAGATTCATTTCCCCAGCTCCCAGCTCAGCAGATTCGGGGGAGTTGCTCGCCGCTCAACATGTCAATGCGCCGATTTTGCTTTTCATCGTCACCATGCCGGAAGAGTCTGCCCTGCCCTGACCGATGAGAGAGGCCGCGGTGCCCAGCGGAGACGAGCGCATAGTGGCCAGCGCTCGTTCAGCATCCCCCGGCGCCACAAAGGTGACGAACCGACCCTCATTTGCCACATAGAGGGGATCCAAACCGAGCAGTTCACAGGCGCCCTGGACATCCCGTCGGCGGTGGTCAACCGGTTGGTGCCCAAAGAGACGATCTATTGACACAGAGTGGGGATGGGAGCCGGGCCTAACATTTTATTCAGTACACTGAGGAGCAGGGCAGAAGCGTTTGCGATCGATTACTCTCGAATTATCACTCGCTATTTCTGGGTTCCTGATGTTTCTTCAAAGGGGCCAGACGTCACGCGCAGATTCCCAACTGAGATTCAGAGTGTATTCTCTAACGAAAAGCAAGCTTAATCCTTGCACTCCAGAGCCGTGGATGACCAAAATGGGTTCCACTAAAAGGATTGCCAAAATTATAGGCGAATCGCTCATTGGTCAGATTCCGAATATCGAATTGTAGCCCGAGATTGAATGATGCACTACCATACTCGGATTGCTTTGTGCGCCGCTACTCTAAGGAGGTTTTGACTATAGATTTACTGGTATGCGGCGCAGCAGAAAAGCTCCTAAACCGCCAAGAGAAATGGACAAAGTGGCCCTCAGACGGTATCATGAACATTCGTGGGGGGGAGGAGAAAAGCGTATCTCCGGGTTCCTTACGGTCTCTCGCTGCACGATCACCGCGAGGCTCATGCTGTTCTTCGCATCATCCAAGAACACCGAACCATGTTGGGCGAGGAGACCGCCCAGTTCGAAAACGCGGTCGCTCGCCTCTTCGGAAAAAAATTCGGCATCATGGTCAACTCAGGGTCTTCCGCCAATCTTCTAGCCCTGGAACTCCTCGACTTGCCGCGCGGCTCGGAAGTGATCACACCGGTCTTAACGTTCAACACAACACTGGCCCCCATCTTACAGAAAGGGCTAAAACCGGTCTTCGTAGACGTATGTCGCGATACCTTTCTGGCCGATCTCGACCAGGTCGAAAAAAAGATCACCCGAAAAACAAAGGCCCTCTTGATCCCCTCTCTCCTGGGAAACGTTCCCGATATGGCACGCCTTCGCCGCATCGCAAGAAAGCATAAGCTGGCCTTCATCGAAGATTCCTGCGACACGCTTGGTGCAAAATTTCGAGGAAAGCCAACAGGTTCCTATTCGGACATCAGTACGACCAGCTTCTATGGCTCCCATGTGATCAACGCCGCAGGGGGCGGCGGGATGATCTGTGTCAATAACCAAACATGGTACAACCGACTCAAAATGCTGCGTGGCTGGGGTCGAACGTCCTCCCTTTTCGCCGACTCCGAAGAAATCTCAAAGCGCTTTACGCAAACCTTGGACGGGATCCCCTACGACGGGAAATTCATCTTCGCCGAAATCGGATACAACTTTCTTCCGCTGGAGATCAGCGCCGCCTTCGGTCGGATCCAGCTAGAAAAGTTTTCAGCGTTTAGCAGCAGGCGGCGAAAGAATTTTGAGACGCTTTTGGAGATGTTCTCTTCCTGGACCCACTCCTTTGATCTCCCCATGCAAACCGCGGAGACGAAAACCAATTGGCTCGCTTTTCCGCTCACCGTACGCAAGAAGGCACCATTCTCCCGTTTTGAAATCGTTCGATTTCTCGAAAGGCGAAATATACAGACCCGACCCGTTTTTTCAGGAAACGTGTTGCGCCACCCCGCGTACAAACACCTGTTCAACGCTAAGAAGTCGAGGAAATTTCCCGTAGCCGACCACGTCATGAAAGATAGTTTCTTGATCGGCTGCCACCAAGGCCTGCGACGTCCTCACTTGCAACACATCAAGAAATCGTTTGAGGAGTTCTTAGGCGCATATGAGCGCAGACCCGAAAAACGAACGGCAGGAGGCGCACGGTGAAAGTCGTGATCCTATGTGGAGGTCGCGGGACTCGAATTCAGGAAGTCTCTCAGCTTATTCCCAAACCGCTGGTCCAGATCGGGGAGCGTCCCATCTTGTGGCACATCATGAAAATTTATTCGCATTTCGGATTTGGGGAATTCGTCCTCTGCCTCGGCTACAAGAGCTGGATGATCAAAGAGTTCTTCCTGAACTACGAAGCCGTGTGCTCCGACATCGAAATCCGGGTGGGCACACCCTCCGCTTGTCGAGTGTTAGGCAACGTCCGTGCCGAAGATTGGACCGTCATGCTGGCCGAAACGGGAGAACATGCAACGACTGGAGAGAGACTCAAACGAGTTGAGAAGTATTTAGCGGACGATGATTCGTTCATGCTGACGTATGGCGACGGTGTGGGGAATGTAAACATTCCCTCCTTGCTCAAGTTCCACAAAAGCCATGGAAAACTCGGAACCGTAACGGCTGTCCGACCGCTGGCGCGCTTTGGGGAACTCACACTGGAAGAGAATAAAGTCACTAGATTCGGGGAAAAACAACAGGTCTCTTCCGGCCCCATCAACGGTGGTTTCTTTGTCTTCCAACGAGAATTCCTAAGCCGATTGAAAGAGACGGGGGAAGCGATGCTGGAGCGAGATCCACTCATCAACTTGGCAAACGACGGCCAACTGATGTGCTATGAACATAACGATTGGTGGATGCCCATGGATACTCCTCGGGAATACGAAATGTTAAGTAAACTTTGGGCCGACGGAGACGCACCCTGGAAGGTGTGGAGTGACTAATCCCGTTCTTGTCCCCAAGGACTTCTGGCAGGACCGCCGCGTGCTCATCACGGGTGCGACAGGTCTGGTAGGAAGCATCCTGACCAAGGATTTGATCAAACAGGGGGCCGATGTCATTACACTCGTGCGCGACAAGGTCGTCGGGTCCGAATACCACCGGGAATCCTTGCACGAGTCCTGTACGGAAGTCCGAGGAGAATTGGAAAACTTTCCTCTCCTGGTTCGAACGATTGCGGAATACGAGATTCATACGGTCATCCACCTGGCGGCTCAAACGATTGTCGGCATTGGCGTTCGATCTCCTCTTGGCACTTTTGAAGCGAACATCCGTGGAACGTATCAGCTTCTTGAGGCCTGCCGTCAAAATCCAACTGTGCAAACGATCGTAGTGGCCAGCTCCGATAAGGCCTATGGAGAACATAAGGATCTGCCCTATCAAGAATCGCATAGTCTACTTGGGAATCATCCCTATGACGTGAGCAAAGCCTGCGCTGACCTCTTATGCCGAGCCTACTTTGTGACCTATCAACTCCCAGTCGCAGTTGCCCGATGTGCCAACTTCTACGGAGGAGGCGATCTCAATTGGAATCGGATTATTCCAGGCACTATCCGGTCGGCACTCCGCGGGAAGTCTCCTGAGATCCGCTCGGACGGAACCCCGATCCGGGATTATTTACACATCGTTGATGGAGCCAGAGTCTACCGGATCTTGGCGGAGCAAATGAGCACCCGACCCGAGTTGCATGGGGAGGCCTTCAACTTCGGCAATAATGACCCGAAAACCGTCCTCGAGATCACGAAGCTGACGTTGAAGGCCATGGAGTCCAATCTAAAACCAGTCGTCCTGGGTGAGGCCAAAGATGAGATACAAGCTCAGTATTTGGATTCCACCAAGGCCAAAGAGCTCCTGGGCTGGAAGCCGAAATACTCCTTAGAAGCGGGCTTAAAGCAAACGATTGCCTGGTATCGATCTTATCTCGGGGATAATTCTACGTGAGCACGACGGTGCTCGTGACCGGAGCCAGCGGGTTTGTAGGCTCCGCGGTCGTTCGCCATCTCGTTCGTTGCTTCGATTCCGGACTCACCTTGTGGGACGACAGTCCCATCTCCAAGGTTATCGCCCTACTTGGCCCCAGCAACAACCAAGAGCGGCTCCACGACCTTCCGAGGAGCAAAGTTTGGTCCATCGAGACAGCTGATATCGGCGATTTTTCCTCTCTCGGTTCCTTACTGAAACGGCTTCGGCCCAGGGTCGTACTCCACTTGGCCGCTACGGGCGTCGCTAAGCCCGACCTGTCGCAAGAAGAAGCAGATCGGATCAATGTTCGGCCTTTAGAGGCAATATTCGATGTTCTGTCCCAAATTCCACACTCTCGCTTCATCCATACCAGTAGCGTGTGGGTCCTGGGACCCGGAACGCATCTCGATGAAACGGCAAAACTCGAACCGCGGACTTCCTACGCACGAAGTAAGGCCGACGCGGATCGGCTCCTTCCCGAGCTTGGGAACAGGACCGGCGTAGAATGGATCAATCTGAGGCTGTTCAACGTATTCGGAGCCTATGAGCCCTCCTATCGCCTCATCCCTTACGTGGTTTCCAAACTCAGCGAGAATCAACCTGCCGAACTCTCTTCAGGAACACAGCTCCGAGACTTCAATGATGTTGACACGCTTGGCTCCGCCTATCGTTTGGCCCTAGAGGTTGGGCCGGAAGCGTGTGGGCAGACGTACCACCTTGGATGTGGCAAGGGGCTCACCGTTCGGCAGGTCGCGAGCCATATTGGAGAAATTCTTGGTAAGAAGGACTTATTGCGGTTTCGAGGGCGGGCTCTGCGCCCTGGAGAACAAGATAACTGGGTCTCCAATCCCACGCGCGCCAAGAAAATTCTCCATTGGAATCCCGATCCGGACCCGATGAAAAAGATTGAAGAAGCGGTCTCCTGGTGGCGAGCTGCGAGGAGAAGCGTAAAGAGCACGCAGCCCATGTTCTCAATCATTATGCCCTGCTATAACGAAGAGGAGACCCTTCCCCTTACCATCCCGCCCCTCCTCAGTGTTCTGGATCACGCCAAGTTGAGTTACGAAATTATCCTCGTGGAGAATGGCAGTCACGACAGTACATCCCAAGTCATTGACAAGTTTGTGGAAAAACACCCAGTTCGAAAGGCCATCGTGAAAGTGAATCAAGGGTACGGGTTTGGGATCCTCACCGGACTGCAAGAGGCAAAGGGTGAATTCATTGGCTACATGTGCCCGGATGGTCAGATTCGGCCCGAAGATGTTCGAGAGACACTGCTTACAATGAAAGAAAAGGGGAAGGGAACCGTAACGAAGATTCGTCGAGTAAAGCGGGGCGATGGTCTTAAACGTCTCCTTGTTTCGAAGCTCTATAACGCCTTTTTCTTTCTCTTGTTCGGCACGGTGACCTCCGATGTAAACGGGACACCAAAAATGTTCCATCGAGATGACTTAAAGAAAATCGACCCGGGAAGCAAGGACTGGTTTATCGATGCGGAAATCATGATTCAGGCCAAACGCATTGGTCTGCGGGTGGAAGAGATACCAGTCCTCTTCCATAAGAGGGAGAAAGGAAAGAGCAATATCCGTTTTAGCACGGCACTCGAATTCGTGAGAAATATGCTGGGATACCGTCTGGGGTTTTGCGACCCCCGGCGATATAGGGAAAATTCATAATACTCTCTCGCCCCGTGATGACTCTGGCAGCGGCCTGTCTTTTTGTCTTTCTTCTACAACTTCCGGTGGCCTTCAAACATCGCTGCCATTTATGGCCTCGAAGAATCTGATGGCAAGCGGTTTCTGGTGCTGGACTGGAGTTGGTGGAAGGAGAGACGTTAGCTGAAAGAGTGACCAAAGGCTTTGCCTTAACCTCGCAAGGGTCTGGGAATTAGCAGAACTCATACCCGCAATTTCGGGGGAAGTGATTCATCAATTGGACCGACCACCAGCCATTACATCACCGAGCCCCACTTCTCGAAAGACGGGCGGAGGCTCCCGAGCCTGGGCGTTGCCTTCTGCCAGCTCGATGTAAAGCCGCGGCGCACGTTCCCGGCTGCCATCATAGGACCACACGTCCCGCTCTCCTCTATCTGATCCACTGATCAGGAGCACCAGGGCATTGCCCTCCTGCCAGTCCGGACGATCAATCACTTCCTGGATCAGAGCCGCGAGATCCGGGGTCCTTTGCCTCCCTGAACTTTCGTCTCTCACGTTCCAGGCTTCCGGTGACCAGTGCACCGAGGCCGAGGTTCGCCTACGCGACGTGAGGTTCCTCGTCACGTCCCTAAAGGTCGCGGCGTGTCCCGCGAGCTCCGCCTGAATGAGGAGATCCGTTGGATCCGTACTCACTTCCTCCGCCGCGAACTGGAGGTATGCCTGCTCTATCTGGGCGCCCCTGGGAATCCGAATCTCCGTGAACCGCAGGCCCACCACCTGATCGCCCCCGCTGTCCTCGATCAACTCAAGGTCATCGCTGGTTAGCCTCATTGACCCGGCGCCCCCTTCTTGCGCATCGTCCTCGGACCGGGCGATGGACCGTTCCAGAGCAGCTAGACCGACGAAGAAAACTCTCGAGGCGGATTCTGCGACGTTGCCCTCGCTGTCGTGCACTCTTGCAGTGGCAACATGACGTCCTTTTTCCGCCTCGTCCCAGTTGAATTCATAAGGAGGCTCCGTGTCGACCGCGATAGACCGACCGTCCATCATGAATTCAACTCGAAGCACCCGGGCATCCGCAAACGCTGACACCCTCGCCTCCACGGGAATGGGTTCGCCGGGATCAAAGGCGTCTCTCACGGGCCGGATGAGCTCGATTTGAAGAGGCACCAGGCGGAATAGACCGGAGCCGACAGAGGTGACGACGAAGCGATCTTTCAGTTCCGATGGACCGCCACGGCGACGGACCGCGAGAAAGGCCACTTTCTCGGTGGGAGGAATCTCAGAAGGCGTGAAGACGTATCGAACTTCGATGTCGTTTCGAACACCCAAGTCCTCCATTACTCCGTGGGTGGCGGTACCGTAATACCTGGACGCGAAATACAGTACTCCCCCCGGTTCGACCACCCGGTTGATCTCCGCGATCCCCTTTGAGGCACGCAGATGCGCACCCATCCGCAGGTTGTCGAGCCGACGGTGCCGGACGTTCTCGTTGAAGCTCACTAAACGCTTATAAACCGGTTCCAGGTTGTAGTTGAGTGTCAGGAAGCAGGCTGCACCGACGTAGGCGACCAGAATGCCCCACCTCAGCCCTCTCTTCGTGCTCAGCATCCCGCTCACCATCGCAACGACGAGGAACGGGAACACCGGCAGGAAAAAGCGCATGTTGTGGTAGGTTCCCCCGTAGGGCAGGAGCCCCAGCACATAGATCCCGGCGAAGCATGTCGGGGCCAGAGGCCACCCCCGTCGGCTACTGCTCTTCAAGAGGAAGAGCAACGAGAAATGGAAGTTCAGGACGAGGGCGAGGATGAAGGTAACGATCGAAGCGACCAGCCGTTCTCCGAACGGATTCGTCAGAGCAGCCATGTATCCGGAGTAGCCGCCGCCTCGTGTGCCCAGCGCGAAATCCAGCGTGGGATTTCTTCCCAGCCCGGCGAGAACGACGGCCACGCCCAGCACGAAGAAGACGAGGACCAGGAGCGCGATTTTCGACCTAACGTGGGTGGAGCTCTCGAGGAACGAGCGCAGATGCAGAAGGAGGTAGGCAGGAATTGCGATGCCTAGAATCATGCCGTAGAGTTTGGTGAGGATCGCCGCACAGATGACGAGGCCGAGCAGGAGGATGAGGGTTCGAGTGTCCCGTTCGTGTTCAATCACTATAACGTCGACCAGGACGAAGGCCAGGAGAACCAGGCCGGCAAAAAGGGTGTCGGGATACGCAGACCAGAATTGGTAGAAGAGGAGTGGATTAAAAAAAAGCAGCACGAGCTCCAGGGGTAGGAAGCGCGGGTCTAGGCCCGCCCGCCTGTTCAATCTCACCAAGAAGAAGTACGCGACACCAAGGAAGAAGGCGGTTCCCAGAAAGGAAGCGACCTTCAGGCCGATATTGGTACCGAGGAGCGCGATGAGCGGTACGGACAGGAGGGAAAACGCGATCGGCTTGCCACGAAGGTTTGTCTCGGCGATGAAGCCGTGTTCGATAATGTTCTTCGCGTTCTTCGCGTATACAAAGCTGTTCCTCACGATCGGCAGGTCGAGGTTAGAAACCAGGAACAGGAGCCCGGCTCCTAGTATGGCGGCGGCCAGCGCGATAAGTGCGTTGCGTTTCGGCACTTTCGAAAGCCTCGTGTTTTGCGGGGACTAAGCGCTCGCCCTGAGCTTGGCCCGACTGGGGGCGAGAGCCTTGAGGGCGAAGAGACGGCCCAGGTGGTGTCCTCGGCCTTGTAGACTTCCTCCATGTCGCCTTCCCCGAGCTTGTCCAGAATTTTGTAGTGGGAAATCGTCTGGCCAACCACGGTGCCCCTTTTTAAGTTGTTAGGTCTGATTCTTGCTAAATGTTAAGCCTTTCGGGGTTAGAAGGCAATGTCACCTGATGACTTTATATACGAATCGGAAGAATAGATGGGTCGATTCTAGACAACATACAGCCTCCGCCGAGTCCTGAGCCACTCTGGAAAAGACTCAATTGGCTTATAAGGAGCATAGCCTAGGAAGTTAATGATCTGAGGAATATAGCGGAGCTTGGGAGCAAAACGATTTAATCTCCCAGTTTCGGATCGTCGTTGTATTCACACCGATGATCTGAGCCACCTCTTTTCGGAACAGACCGAGATCCAGGCGCCTTTTCTTCAGATGATCGCCTAACGTATTGAGTTCCTTAGGGTAAGGCTTGGGCCTGGCACAGTTTAGTGTCAGGTGGCAAAAAGGCAACGCAACCGTGGGGGTGCGGGCGGGCAACCGCCGGCTCTACCCGGAAAACTCTGATCAAGCCGTCTATGGTCTCTACTCTGTCGTCTGTGTACTCTTGTCTTTGTCTCTCTCATACTTGGCACGCACAACAGTCTTGATTCCACCCCGAGCGTTGAAGTCGCCGATCACTTCACAGCGAATCGGCTCGCAGGCCGCCACGATATCATCGAGAATGGTATTGGTGACGTGCTCGTGAAAGATCCCCTGATCCCGATAGGAGAACATGTAAAGCTTCAAAGATTTGAGCTCGATGATTTTCTGATCAGGCACGTAGTTGATGTGGATAATCCCAAAGTCGGGTTGCCCAGTTTTGGGACAAACCGCCGTAAATTCGGGGCATTTAATATTGATTTCATACTCCCGCCCCGGGTATTGATTGGGAAAAGTCTCTAATTTCGAAGACATGATTCACCAACTACGCATTTGGATTCGTTATTATATTACAGAGTTCGTGAGCTGTTGAGCTATTGAGCATCTCGAGGCTTGAAAGCTCGACAGCTGCTCAAAAGCTCAACAGCTTAAACCATGCTCGACGTTATTGATCTAACGCGAAAACTTGTGGACATACCCTCTGTTACCGGCCAGGAAAAAGAGGCGGGCGAATTTCTATACGACCTCTTACAAAGGGAAGGCTGGGATTGTCTTAAACAGAAGGTGACCTCTGATCGCTTCAACGTCTTGGCCACCCGCGGGAAGCCGGCCATTCTCCTCACCACCCATATGGACACGGTACCTGACTTCTTCCCTTCGATGGAAGATGAGAAGTTTGTCTATGGCCGGGGCGCCTGTGACGCGAAAGGGATTGCCGCTGCCATGATCTGTGCTGCGCAGGGATTGCTTCAGGAAGATTTCACCGACGTCGGATTGCTGTTCGTGGTGGGGGAAGAGACCGACAGCGCCGGCGCCATCAAAACCCAAGAGTTGAATCTTGACTGCTCCTTCTTCATCAATGGAGAACCCACTGACAATCAACTGGTCATTGGCCACAAGGGAATGATCTACGCTCGCCTTTGTGCGGAGGGTGTGTCGGCTCACTCCGCTTATCCGGAAAAAGGCGAATCAGCCATCGATAAGCTGATTAGCATCTTGAACAGCTTGAAGCAAACCGCTTTCCCTGCCGATCCTCAGCTTGGGCAAACATATTTAAATATTGGAAGGATCGAGGGTGGAAAAGCGGCTAACGTATTGGCAGACTTCGCAGAGGCCGAGATTCTCATTCGCACGGTCTGTGAAAGCCGGCGCTATCTGGAGATCTTGGATCAGGTTGTAGGGGATCAGGGCCGGCTGCAGGTGGTAAAAACTAGCGAGCCCCAAGAAATGGAAGCAGTTGAAGGTTTCTCCACCAAGGTTGTCGGTTATGGAACCGATATACCCGCCCTGCGTCCTTTGGGAAAGCCACTGTTGTTCGGGCCAGGTTCAATTTTTGAGGCCCACACTGCGCGTGAAAAGGTTTCCAAACAAGAGCTGGTTGATGCGATCGGCCTGTACCAGAGGCTAGTGAGGGCGCTGCGCGCCAGAACAATAGAGCAATAGATATTCAGGAGCCAGAATCCAGAATTCAGAATCCAGAAGGAGTGCTCTATAGAGCTGTGAGCTATTGAGTCCTTGAGCTGTTGAACGACTATTGAGCGGGCAAGTAACTGATCGAACCTCAAGCTGCGCAAAGCTCAAAACCTCACAAGCTCAAAACTCAAAACAGCCAATTCTGAATTCTGGATTCTGAATTCTGGATTCTATCTGCTCAAGTAGAGGACATAGTTGTGGAAAGAACGAAAATCAGGAAAGTATTCGTCGTGGGGCAGCTGTTCGCGAAGCTGGGGATTTTGGAAACCAGCACCTGCCAGAACAACAGGGATGCGGTAGCTGTCGGCAGCTTCGGACAGAGACTCAAATTCCTGGCAAATTGACATCTTTAGATTTGAGGAAACCACACAGACCAAATTCACAGGTTCCTCTTTGACTATTTCGGCCATTGCAGGGAAGGGCACATTGCCGCCCAGGTTCAGGCAGTCCCAACCTTCGACTTCGAGAATTCGAGAGATGGCATTCACGGAGATTGTGCAGAAATCATCCGTTGATGCACAGAGTCCTGTTTTTCCGTTCTGACGGCGACGGATTAGTTGAGGAAACAGAAAAGACATCGCCTCCTCCAGGTTGTGCCTGAGAAGTCTTTCCTGACCGAGGCTCAGATCGCCGTGGTGAAGGGCTTGTTGACTGCTCTTAAGGATGGGAACCAAGACTTCGTCGTAAAGATCCACAAGTCCCATACCTCGGATGTAAAGGCGCTCCAGCAAATCCTTGATGCGATTTCGCTGGTTTTGAATGGCCAGGTAATGAACCAACTGGCGAACCTTCTGGAAGTTTTTTCGATTCAGCGAGTCTTCGATCTCGGGGTCTTCCCATTGTTCGGTGGTTAGCAAACCTGTAGCGTCAAAACCGCGCTTTCTTTGAAAGCTACAAATATCTTCGAGGTAAAACTTTCGATGTCCGCCAGGGGTCCGATAACAGTAAAGTTCGCCAGCGTCAGCCCAGCGCTTAATGGTCGATTCACTGACGTTCCACATTTGAGCCAGTTCACGAGTTGAAAAGTTGCGCTTACTCGTCATGCTTCCAGTAAATTAGTCGAGGAATTCACCCAGCCTCACCGGTCTTCCCTGTGAAGGGATGCACTCGATCATAGGTTGTATTCTAGGAGAAGTCAATGGACAATCTGCAACAATCTGCAACAATCTGCAAAGAATCTGCGCTTTCTTACAGCGCCTTGAATGACGCGCGTTTTCTCCCCCTTTTTCCAACCCCTTTTTCGAAAAATGGTTATTAATTTGACTCCCATGGAGCGATTCCAGGCACCGAAAGGCGCAACAGGACTATCACTTCGGTCATCTGGTTGTTTGATTGTGTTCGTTTTCCAACTGGTTTTGCGCAAGGAGGTTGACTATAGTTGTGCCCGGAAAATACGACATGCAACGAAGCCTTTTGCTGTTCATCCTTGTTGCCATATCGGTGGGTGCTTTACTCACATGCTCTGTCAGAGATCCCCGCATGTTGGAAAAAATTCCGGTGATTGAGAATCCGCCATTTATGGCCGCCCAGGACGCCACTTTTATGAAAGATGATGAGCTGGTGTTGGGAGTTGTCGTGGGCGGGCAAGCCAAGGCCTATCCCATTCGAATCTTGAATCAATACGAGATCCTGAATGATCATGTCGGAAACCGATCGGTCTTTGCCACCTGGTGACCGCTCAGTGGATCGGGCGTCGTGTACGACCGAGAGGTAGATGGAGAGGAGCTGACATTTCGGTTTCATCCGGATCTGTATGAAGACAATCTGCTGATTCAAGATTTGGAAACGAAAAGCAAATGGTCACAGTTGGCAAAAAAGGCGATCGACGGTCCGTTGGAGGGAGCAAGGTTGACGGCCCTGCCGGCGCTGCAGACTACTTGGGGACACTGGAAGAGCCTTCATCCTAAGACACTCGTCTTATCCACGGAGCTGGGGCTGAGCGACGAGTTTTATGAATATCGAACCCATTTTAGCGGGGGTCGAAAAATTATCCGGGGACTTTCTGCTCTTGAGGTCGTCCTGGGTATTGACTTTGGGGATGTTCAAAAGGCCTATCCTTTTTCTCAATTAAAAAAGACGGATGGCCAGATTGAAGATATAATTAGCGGCCGGCTAATCACGGTTCATTTTGATACCGAAGCAAACAGTGCCTATGCTGAGGATTCAAATGGCCAGTTGATTCCTGCTGTGACGGTCTACTGGGAAAGTTGGTTAAACTTTCAT
>JALLOL010000380.1 GCA_027717875.1 Acidobacteria bacterium AH-259-L09
CCCTTTCCTGGTTTCAGTCTCGGAGCCGTCGGGAAAGTCGGTCCGCATCAATATCACGATTCCTGAAAATGTCCTCAGACAGGTAGACGAATACGTGAAGCGCCACAACATGAGCAGATCCGCTTTTTTGACGCGGGCAGCTCTTCATGAAATTGAGGACGAGCACGTTGAGGCATAACCGGAGTTGGGGTTGCCAATCCTTGGCGTCAAAATGAGCGCTCTGAAAAAGTGGCGGGAAAGCCGCTGCTCGTGACAAAGCGAGGGGAACCAATCGCTCAGATTACTCCCCCACCACTGCCCGAAAGACCTCCTTCCTGGCTTGGCTGCATGGTCGGGACCGGAGAAATTCTGGGAGATCTGGTGGCGCCCGTAGTCGAGGCAGAGGAGTGGGGGGGCAAGGAGGTCTTTTAGGGCTTGCTTGGATTCCCGGATGTCTTCAATCCTCTGATGTAGCAACTCGACGTTCAGGTTCAACATTTCATTCACCAACATAGGTCAATGGCGGAGGCATGTCCTACTCCTTAAGTATTTCCATATCCAACAGTCGTGCACTATGAACCACCCGCAAGATGACGACCGATGATCGCTCGATCCGAAAGATGGTGCGGTAATGTCCGTGAATGAGATGACGATAGTCTGTTCCCAACTCGGCCGATTCCGGAATAAGCGCACATGGTCTGGGAAAACGTTCTAGCGACGTGATCTGCCGTTCGATTTCATCGATCCATTCAATGGCCGCGCCTCGATTCTCGCGGACGATGTAATCAAAAATTGACTCGATGTCCTTTTCGGCCGCCGCCGTGATCTTAACGTGATACTTTCTTGACATCCTTGAGTTTCGTCAGGAACTCACGCGCGGGACGCACACGCTCGGTGCGAACATCTTTTTCTGCTTCCGCCAACAGAGAGGCCATGTTCAATGTTCGCAACTTTTTCTCAAACACGCCAGCATCCAACAGGACGGCGTCAGGCTTCCCGTTGACGGTTACTATGATGGGACGGCCCGTCCGATGTAGTTGCTCAAAGATCGCACGCGTGTGCTTCTTCAATTCCGAAACTGGTTTGATGTCATCGACAATACTTATCGGCATCGATTGTCACCCTTTCAGGTACTAGATTTTGTACTTAATAGTATCTCATCGACTGCTCGAAATCAAAAAATAACTGCGGCCCACGTTCCCTCTAATAGCCACATCGGTGGCGATGATAAAGAATTTCTGGTCTATCCTCCAGAATTTCGGTGATCTTCGGCTTTGCCGGGCCGTTCTTTGACTCGGATAAGTCAGTCCTCATAGACTTCGCGGCGGTGCCCAATTTTCAAAATCAAAACGGTGGTTGGAGGTTCAATTCGATAGATTACACGGTAGTCTCCGACTCGGAGACGCCGAGCTCCTTTTAGACTGTATCGAAGCGGCTTGCCAAATTCGATAGGGCGGATCGTCAGTTTCTTTTCGATCGCTCTTTGAATTGGCTGCTTTGCAGCTTTTGATAGCTTAGCAATATCTTCTCGAATAACGGTTTCCAGATATTCAATCCGATAGCTCACTCCCAAGCCTTGCGATGAGAGATCCGTTTCTCTTTTCTGGCCAGGCGCTCATCGGCTATACGGGAGAAGTGTAAATCCTCCTGAAGTTCCAAAGCGTGTTCAATCAAACTAAGACCGACACTGGAGATCGACTTTGCTCGCTTCTGTGATAATCTCTCCAGCGCCTTATATGTCTCATTATCAATGGTGATGTTAATTCGCTTCTTGGTCGTCGCCATTCCTCGTTTCCCCTTTGCTGGAGAGCGTATCACTTTTGCATCACCCGGTCAATCGCCGGCGGGAGTGGACAGCATCTCGCAGGAGTGCGCATGCGGCGATTGCTAGATCGATCTCGCGACCATGCGGTCGCCGGACTTGAGCGTAGAGTTTTGCAGCCAGTGCTGCCTCCTCAGGGCCGACAGCTAGCGCCGATTCCTGAGGAAAAAGAACTTCTTGAGCCAGCAATTCTTCCTTGAGCCGGGGTCCGTGCAGCCCCCGGGTCATCGGACCAACATTTGGTAGATGACCCGCTTGATCTTTTCTGTAGCCGAGCGTTGTGCAGCGCCAACCTTCTTCAAGAGCCTCCTTTTGTCTACGGTCCGAATTTAGTCCACAGCCACCATACCTTTCTTACGCTGGAAGGTGATAGGTACCCGCCAAGGATATGGCTGTGTGTTGCTGGTCATTGGCGCGATCTGAACTGTCCGCAAGGGGCCATTCATTTCGTCCGGCGAGATCAGGACACAAGGTCTAGTCTTCTTGATTTTCGAACCGAGGCTCGGGTCGAGACTCACAATGTAGATGTCGTACTGTCTCATCACCATTCGACATCGAGATCG
>JALLOL010000390.1 GCA_027717875.1 Acidobacteria bacterium AH-259-L09
GTTCTGGGAGCAATTCTGCTCGAGAATGCTTTGTATGATCAGGCCTCCGAGATCCTGAACATATACGATTTCTACTTAGAAAATCATCGCAAGATCTTCTCCACCATGCAGGCTCTCTCTACTGATTCTCGACCCATTGACTCCCTGACGCTGAGGGAGGAGCTTCAAAAGCACAACGAAATCGAAGCGGTGGGTGGAGTCGCTTATATTGCCTCTTTACTGGACGGAGTCCCCCGGGTCTCCAATGTGGAGCACTACGCGCACATCGTCAAGGAAAAGTCCCTTCTTCGGAAACTCATCCATTCCGCCAACGAAATCTTAATCAGGGGCTTCTCGAGCGAAGAAGATCCCCTCGTCCTACTTGAACTGGCGGAGAAGGCTATTTTTGACATCAGCCAAGAAAAGATTCAAAGCGGATTTTTAAAGCTTGGAGATCTGCTCACCGAAACATATAAGAACATTGAGTCACTCCACCAGCGAAAAGAGCTCATCACAGGTATCCCCACGGGTTTCGTGGATCTGGATCATCTTACTTCGGGACTGCAGCCTTCCGACCTTATCATTGTCGCAGGCCGTCCTGGCCTCGGAAAGACGAGCTTTGCCTTGAATGTGGCACAGTATGCTGCGATTCAAGAAGAGAGAGTGGTGGGTTTTTTTAGTTTGGAAATGGCGGCTCAGCAGCTGGTCACCCGAATGTTATGTTCGGAAGCTCGAGTCGATAGTCATAGGGTGCGAAGGGGTTACCTGTCCAAAGAAGACTGGAACCGTTTGGCTAAAGCAATGAGCAAGCTGGCGCGTGCACGAATTTTTATCGACGATACTCCGGGATTAGCCATCATCGAAATGCGATCCAAGGCCCGCCGCTTGAAAGCCGAACACGGACTAGACTTATTGGTTGTGGATTATTTGCAACTTATGTCAGGCACCTCACCGGGGAGCCGGGTGCGCTTTGAAAACCGTCAGCAAGAAATTTCCGCCATCAGCCGGTCCCTCAAAGGCCTGGCCAAGGAACTGAATATTCCCCTCATCGCCATTTCTCAGCTAAGCCGTGCCCCCGAGCAAAGACGGGGGGATCATCGTCCGCAACTTTCAGATTTGAGAGACTCAGGATCGATCGAACAAGACGCAGACTTGGTTCTTTTCATCTACCGCGAAGATTTGTACAAGAAAGGAGAGAATCTTGACGTAGAAGGGATCGCCCAGATAATTATTGGGAAGCAGCGCAATGGACCGATCGGAACTGTGAAGTTGGCCTTCATCGACCAGTGGACAAAGTTTGAAAATCTAGCTCGCTAATGACAATGAGACTTTCGTGGGTTGAGATCTCCCTCTCCCGACTCCGGGAAAACGTCGCGGCAATCCAAAAGCGTCTTTCCCCATCCACACGAATCATCGCCGTTGTAAAAGCCGATGCATATGGGCATGGAGTTGAGCAAATCTCCAAATGTCTCTTTGGTTGCGGAGTCCAGGATTTCGCGGTGGCTACGCTCGAGGAGGCGGTAGAGCTCAGAAAATACCTTACGAGGGGAAAAATTCTGGTGTTTGGGGGTTGCCTGCAAGGAGAGGAAGGAACGTTCCGGGAGCATGATCTGACAGCGGCACTGTTTGACCACCGGGCCCTCCCGGATGAGATAAAGGTCGAGGTGAAAATCGATACGGGAATGACTCGACTCGGAATACCCTGGGAGGAAGCTCTGGCCCTGGTGCGCCGGTTGACGGCTCAAATTACCGGTTTATATTCACATTTTGCATGTGCAGATAAGGATCCTGATTTTACCCGCCTGCAATTGCAGCGCTTTGAGCAGGCGACTTTCAACCTCCCGTACCCTCGGCATATCAGTGACAGCGCCGGTCTTCAGTTTGCGGAAGCTCATCTGGATGCCGTTCGCCTCGGTCTGGCACTGTACGGTATCTCACCTTGTCCAGCTGTGGACTATGTCAAACCGGCCCTGCGTTGGAAGACACGCATTCTGAGTGTGAGGGGCGTTCTGAAAGGAAAGCCGGTCGGCTACTGTGGCACATTTATCACCCAGCGAGACTCTCAAGTGGGTGTCCTGCCAGTTGGATACGCTGACGGCTATAACCGGTTGTTCTCCAACCACGGCCAAGTGCGAGTTCGGGGTCAGCTCGTTCCTGTCCTGGGCAGCGTGTCCATGGACCTGACCAGTGTCGATTTGACCGACCTTCCCAACCCTCAGGTGGGAGAAGAAGTCTTTCTCTTAGAGGATTCACCCGATTCTCCTATCTCGG
>JALLOL010000381.1 GCA_027717875.1 Acidobacteria bacterium AH-259-L09
GCGTGCAGTTGAGTAACACAGCCAAGCCTGAGCAACATTCGCTCACTCATGCTTTCTCATCGACGCAGGTTTGTGTGGCCAAGGAAGAGTACATCCAGCTGCGTTGGGAGGCGAATTACTGGAAGGCCCAGCATGCTGGGGCGGTGAAGAGAGAAAAGCAGTTGAAGTCGGAAAACGCGACGCTGCGGGCTCAAGTTCGAGAGCTGGAGAGTCGTCTTTGGGGGCGCAAGAGTGAACAGGCCAGGAGTGGGTGCACTTCCAGCCCCGAGGCGAGCGGGCGGCCACGAGGGCAGCAAAAGGGCCAGCGGGGACATGGTCGGACCGCTCTGGATGGGCTGCCCGTTCAGGAACAGGTGGTGGATGTGGAGGAAGCCCAACAACGCTGTCCGCAATGCCGCTTGCCGCTGGAGGCCTTCCCAGGGACGGAAGACGCCGAGGTGGCCGAGATCGAAGTGCGGGCCTATCGGCGCCTGATCCGACGTCGCAAGTACAAACCCGCCTGCCGCTGTGGGGTGCTGCCCGCCATTGTCACGGCCCCGGCACCCGCCGGCCTGATTCCCAAAGGCAAACTGGGGATTTCCGTGTGGGTGCAGATTCTGCTGGACAAGTTTTATTATTGCCGTCCCACCTGGCGTCTGCTGCAACAGTGGCGAGACCACGGTCTGGCTCTCTCCCCAGGGACAGTGGCTGGAGGGCTGAGAAGATTGCAGGGGCTGTTTTTGCCCATGGTCGAAGCCATTGGCAGCCACCAGCTCAGCGAAGACCGCTGGCAAGCCGACGAGACTGGCTGGCCGGTGTTTGTGGCGGTGCAAGGCAAGACAGGCCACGGCTGGCATCTGTGGGTGTTTTTGTCGGCCTCGACCGCCGTGTACCAGTTGAAACCCAGCCGCTCGTCTCAAGTGCCGGAGTCTCACTTCGGCCGGGCCCAGGGCATTTTGCTCAGCGATCGATACGCCGTCTATAAGAAGCTGGCCCGCCAGAAACAGGGGCGCATTCGGCAAGCCTTGTGCTGGGCTCATGTACGCCGCGACTTTGTGCGGCTGGCCCAGGCTTATCCCCACCTGCAGGACTGGGCCCAGGTTTGGATCATCCACATCGGCCAGCTCTTTCATTACAATCAGTTGCGGCTGGCGGTGCGGGATCAGCCCTTCAGTTTTGGCCAGGCGGATCGAAAACTGCGGGTGGCTGTCGAACAGATGCGAGAGAAATGCCAAGCTCAACGGCAGTGCTCCACCCTGGCTCCCCCCTGTCGAAAGATCCTCAAAAGCCTGGCGCGACACTGGCCAGGGCTAACGGTGTTTGTCGATCATCCCGAAGTGGCCATGGACAACAACGCGGCCGAAAGGGCCTTGCGCAACCCCGTGGTGGGACGCAAGAATTACTACGGCTCGGGCAGCCGCTGGAGCGCCCAGCTGGCGGCCAGCTTGTTCACCATTTTCCAGACCCTGCGAGTGAGCGAACTGAACCCGCGCCTTTGGCTCAGTGACTATCTGCAGGCCTGCGCTCGGCAAGGCGGGCAGCCGCCGCCAGACCTGCGTCCTTTTCTTCCCTGGAAAATGAGCCCAGATCGCCAGGCGGCATTGCGCCTGGGGCCTGTTTCGGCGGCGGCGCCGGAGGCTGGATGAAACGCTACTGCGGGCGGGACTTCAGTTCCGAGGAGATCCAGCTGCTGCGTGGCCTGATCGCCCAAGATCCGACCCGCTCGCGGGCCCAGCTCTCCCGCTTGGCCTGCCGGGTTCTAGGCTGGTTCAAGCCCGACGGCGGACTCAAGCAGATGAGCTGCCGCGTGGCCATGTTGCGCATGCACGAGCAGGGGCTCATTCAGCTGCCGCCTCCGCGCATCCGCAAGCCGGATTGTCGCATCCGCCATACGGCCCGCTCTGACCCCCAGCCCTGCCTGGCTCGCCCCGTCCATGAACTCCCCCCGCTGCGTTTGCAGCTCATCAACAGCGCCCAGGACTCGGCTCTCTGGAACGAATATATCGACCGCTATCACTACCTGGGATACAAGCCCTTGTCCGGCGCCCAGCTGCGCTACTTCGTCTGCTGCCAACAGCGCATCCTGGCCCTGCTGGGCTTTGGCGCCGCCGCTTGGAAAACCGCACCCCGCGACCGCTTTATCGGCTGGACTGTTTCTCAGCGAGAGAAAAACCTCCTGCTGGTCGTCAATAACGCTCGCTTTCTGATCCTCCCTTGGGTACAGTCTCCGAATCTGGCCTCCAAACTTCTCTCCATGGTGGCTCGACAGCTCCCCCAGGACTGGGAGAGCCACTATGCCTACCGCCCCGTCCTCCTAGAAACCTTCGTTGAGAACCAGCGCTTCAGGGGAGCCTGTTACAGAGCCGCCA
>JALLOL010000382.1 GCA_027717875.1 Acidobacteria bacterium AH-259-L09
ATTGATTAGGGGGGGCTATTGCTGGAAGGAGTTTAACGCTATGAGTGACATCACCATGCAGCAGGCACGGGCGGCGGTCGATGGGGCCCGCAAGAGGTCCGATCAACTCGGTGTCAAGATGAATATTGCGATTGTCGATGCCGGGACGAATCTAAAGGCGTTCGCGCGAATGGATGGCGCGTGGCTAGGATCGATCGACATCGCCATCAAGAAGGCCCGCACGGCGCGGATGTTTGACATGAACACGGGCGAGATCGGCAAGCTGTCGCAGCCCGGCGGTTCCCTTTACAACATCGAGCATTCGAACGACGGTCTGATCACCTTTCCGGGCGGAGTGCCGATCAAGAGCAGCGCAGGCGAGATCATCGGCGCGATCGGCGTGTCGGGGAGCACGGTCGAGAACGATCACGCTGTGGCGACGGCAGGGGCTGAGACCATCGGGTGAGAGCCGCGGGTAAAGGTAAGGAGGCGGCTCGCTTCATGGCCTTCGCCAGGTCCACCGGCCCGACCTTGACTTTCCAAGATCAGCTGGCTCTTTGAGACCTGTACGTCCGAGGCGCTGACCTTCTCGTCCCTTTGACTTCCTTCCTAAAGGAGAGCACAATTGCTTATTCGTGCAGAGGATTTGTCTCGGGTAAATCTTTTTAAAAGGAGGATCTGCCATGGCAAGTAATAGAGGGGTGGCTTACATCAAGCCGGGAGTGGTCGAGGTTCAGAGCATTGATTATCCCCAATTAGCTTTAGGTGATCGCAAGTGTCATCATGGCGTGATTCTAAAGATCATTTCCACGAACATCTGCGGCAGCGATCAGCACATGGTTCGAGGTCGCACAACAGCTCCCGAAGGGTTGATCCTGGGTCACGAGATCACCGGGGAGGTCATTGAGGCCGGTCGAGACGTCGGGTTCATCAAAGTGGGTGACATTGTATCGGTCCCTTTCAATGTTGCATGTGGCCGATGCCGCAACTGCAAGGAAGGCAAAACAGGCATCTGCCTGAACGTCAACCCGGCTCGTCCCGGCGCCGCGTATGGGTATGTCGACATGGGAGGTTGGATTGGAGGCCAGGCGGAATATGTGATGTGTCCTTATGCAGACTTCAATCTACTGAAATTGCCCGAAAAAGACGTCACCATGGCCAAAATCGAAGATCTGACGTTGCTGTCGGACATCTTCCCGACGGGTTATCACGGCGCCGTGAGCGCTGGAGTGGGACCCGGATCGATTGTCTACGTGGCTGGCGGTGGTCCCGTCGGGTTAGCCTGTGCGGCCTCTTGCCAGTTGTTGGGAGCCGCATGCGTTATCGTTGGCGACATGATCCCCGAGCGGTTGGAGCAGGCAGCCAGTTTCGGCTGTGAGACGGTGGATCTGAGAAAAGACGCGACCCTGTTGGAGCAAATCGAACAAATCGTGGGGGTTCCGGAAGTTGACGCGGCCGTGGACTGTGTGGGCTTTGAAGCGCGTGGGCATGGGCGCCAAGCCAGTGAGGAACATCCGGCTACGGTGCTGAACTCCGTTATGGAAGTCGCCCGTGCCGGCGGGGGCATCGGTATTCCGGGTCTTTATGTGACCGGCGATCCGGGGGCCGTCGACGAAAACGCCAAAATTGGGATGCTGAGCATTCGAATGGGTCTGGGCTGGGCCAAGTCACATTATTTCACTACCGGGCAGTGTCCGGTCATGAGGTACCATCGCCAGTTGATGAATTGCATCCTTCATGACAAGATCCAGATCGCCAAGGCTGTCAACGTAACAGTGATCTCACTCCATGAAGCGCCGCAGGGCTATAAGGATTTTGATCAAGGTGCAGCGAAAAAGTTTGTGATCGATCCGCATGGTTCGATTGCTGCGTAATGAGGGATTTTGCCACAATGACCCGCTAGGCCCAAGGAACAGGGTCATGGGCCGAGGTCATTCAAGTCCTTCGGATTTCCGGACTAAAAAGGTGCGCCGGCGAAGGGCCGCGGAATCGAAGACATTTTTGATGGCATCTGCGGACTTAATCTCCGGCTAAGGACGCACCAAATTTCTCTGTTCCCACATCCACACTCCATCCCAATCCGGCTTAGGTGGAGCTTCCATGAATCTCCGGCAGCGGGCCAGAAAGACTCGACAGGGGGGATCGGTCTGAGCCCCCTTGCCAAAGAACTGGCCCGCAGTGGCGAAATCTCTCTCCCGATAGGCCTCTATGCCCTGGCAAAAATATTGCTCGCCTTCAGAGAGCTGGTAGTTTGCATCCCCGAGCACCTCAATAATCTCGATCGGATCTTTTTTACCTGGAACTAAAACTCGATCGATTGGACGAGTGAGGAAATGCTCAGCGACTTCTTG
>JALLOL010000383.1 GCA_027717875.1 Acidobacteria bacterium AH-259-L09
AGTGTCTACGGTTCGGATCACGAAGCCATTGACTCTGGTCGGGCTGAATGCGCGGCTAAAGCCCCGACTCGCCAAAACGCCAATTCTTGCGGTTCTCGCCGAGGGGGTACAAATCAGGGATTTCCTCCTTGAAGGCAACGCGGACTCGGTTACCCAGCCGGAGCGCGCACCGCTGATTGTCGTGCGGCGGGGCCGCTTTGTCGTCGAGAACGGCGAGATGAACAACAGTGCCAAGGACGGCGTGATGATCACACCCATCGCCCAGTACGGTGATATCGAGCATGGAGTCGTTCGCAACCTGATCGCCAAAGGAACGGTGCGGGATGTCGTTTCGATTGGTGGAGCGGGTGATGAGGGATTGTTCGTTCGCCATCTGGTCGTAGAGAACATTCGAGCTTATCGCTCAAGGCTTCGAGGTCCCGTCGAGGTCTCCGACGGATCGGAGTACATAACGGTCCGGGACATATACGCCGAGTCGAGTTTCTATGGCGTCGACGTTCAGGACCACAACCGTGAGGGGCAAGTGAATCGTCACGTCGTCATTGATGGACTCCACGTGAAGGACTGCACGGTCGCCATCCGGACGGCAAACAGCGACTTCGGACACGATGGTCTCACCATCCGCAACATCACCGGAACAGACTGGCGCAAAGGGGAGTGGAGTCCACTGGATATTCGGAATACGTCCAATGTGCTGATCGACAACGTTCGCATCCACGGGTGTCCCGGTGAGGGCTCTGTCACGGTCCGGAACAGTGACAACGTCACACTTCGAAACCTGACTTTTACGGATTGCGGAAACGACGGCGCGCCATTGCTAGTGGAGGACGCCAACAATGTCCTGATCGACAACGTGGTGTTCCAGGGAGCAGCCCAGCCGGAGTACGGGGTACTCTACCGTGTGCGCTCGGATAGTAAATTTCGAGGCTTGCGTATCCGTAATGTCCTGGCCGAAGACGTCCGCAGTGTGGGAATCGTTCTGGAGTACGTGAGCAGGTCGGGCGGCCTGGAGTCGTACCTCATCACGGACAACATCTCAACCATTCGCGCTGACTTGAAGGCCGATCAGAGACTTGTCCGCAACAACTTGGCTCCAGGGAAGAAGCTGCCGCAGAATTGAAGGAGGAGGAAGAACGTGATTCAACGCAAATTCGCGATGGCTAGCGCAGTTGCCACCATCGTTGCGTGTGCCTTTGCGCTGCGAGTCGAATCTCAGTCAGAGTCTCAACCTGCACGTACCGTACGCGTCGCTGGAATTGTGCTGAAGTGGCTGCGCACGGACAAAGAGGCCAACTATCGCCGGCTGGAGCCGATGGTGCGCCAGGCGGCAGCAGGCGGCGCCAAGATCGTGTGCACGACGGAAGGTTTTCTCGAAGGATATGCCATCGCCGACAAAAGTATCCCGCTGGAAAAGTATCGAGCCCTGGGCGAGCCAATCCCGGACGGGCCCTACTTCAAACAGCTGAGTCGACTGGCGGACGAGCTGGACATCTACCTGATCGCCGGCATGCTGGAAGCCGACGGTGGCAAGCGCTACAACACGGCCGTCGTCATCGACCCCGAAGGGGAGCTGATCCACAAATACCACAAGCAGAAACTGGGTCACGAGGTCGTGCGCAATACCGCGGGCAGCGAGTCGTCGGTGTTCGATACGAGGTTCGGCCGCGTCGGCGTGATGATTTGCGCTGATCGTCGCTTCCCGGACGTTGTGAAGCGCTTCGGTGACAAAGGAGCCGACTTGTTGATTTGTCCGTCCGGGGGCATGTTTGGCTCGAAAAAGAACGACCCGATCGTGCAAAGCCGTTCCAGGGAAAACCAGAAACACATCGTCTTTGTCCATCCCGCTGAATTCTTGGTCACCAGGCCGGATGGATCGATTGCCGCGCGAACGATCCTGGGTGACCGCTTGCTCATCGCGCCCGATCAGGTCGGTACGGACAAAGATCAAAACCGCGTCTTTTTCTTCGACGTGCCGCTGTGCAAACCACGACGACACAAAGGTCACTGAGCACCTTGTGTCTCTTCAAGCGAAATCGGGAAATCCGGATGGCACCGCTAGGATGATCCTCGGGGGCACGGGTGTCGATGTGATCCGGACACCCCGTGCGCCGCATCAGGTCCTGGAAGCGGGGGTCGTCCGGCAGGCTGTCCCAAAGGGGATGTACACTGGCATAATATCGACCGTTTCGTGGAACCTTTCGTATTTGGATTCCGTTTAACAAGAAAAAGGGGGAAATATGGTTAAACACTTCGTAGCACTAGCTACAATCCTACTATTTTACAGTGCTTGCGTCGTTCATGGGGCAGAATATAAGC
>JALLOL010000384.1 GCA_027717875.1 Acidobacteria bacterium AH-259-L09
CCTGGAAGAAGTCCCTCGGATCGGGACATTCCGGAATCTCGGTCCTCGAAGGCCGGGCCGTAACGATGTTCTCAGATGGTGAGTTCGACAACCTGGTGGCGCTGGAGGCGGGCACAGGCGAGGAAGTCTGGCGATACCGGATCGCCACCACCTATCGGGGGCGCGACGGCTCCGAAGACGGTCCCCACGCAACACCGATTGTGGATGAAGGCGTCGTCTATGGCCTCGGGCCAAAGGGGCACCTGTTCGCTGTGAGCCTGGCTGACGGCAAAGAGGTCTGGTCCAAGAAGATCGATGAGGAATTAGGTGCCAGGGCACCTTATTGGGGGTTTGCCACCACTCCTCTGGTAGACGGTGATGTGCTGGTTGTACAGACCGGTGGCACCAATGGGCGTTCCATCTGCGGCTTCAACAAGAAGACGGGGGCGCTCCTCTGGTCGCTCGGAGATGATGAGGTAGGCTACCAGTCCCCGACAGTACTGAACCTGGCCGGCCAGCGGCAGGTGGTGACTGTCAGTAACAAGGTCATGATGGGGATTCTCTCTAGATCTGGGGAAGTGCTATGGAAGCATCATTACGATACTCGGGATCAGGAAGGGACGACGCAGCCCGTCTCCGTGGATGAGGACAAAATTCTTCTCAGGTTCATGGGCTCCAGCGCGTATGGCCGGAATGGTGCAGCTCTGTATCAGGTCAAGAAGACCCGGGAGGGCTTCACCGTCCAGGAAATCTGGCGCACGAAAGCAATCAAACACAACTATTCTCTACCGGTTTTCTACAAGAATCATCTCTATGGCTTCAATGGCGCGTTTCTAAACTGTGTTGATCCAGCGACCGGCAAGGAGGTCTGGAAGTCGCGACCCCCGGGACGAGGCAACCTGATCCTGGTGGACGGCCATCTGGTGATGATCGCCCCGAGGGGTGTAGTGGCGGTAGCGGAAGCAAGCCCCGAAGGTTACAGGGAAAAGACCAGGCTTCAAGTCTTGGGTCAAGGTAGCTTTACCGCGCCCACCTTCGCTGAGGGAAGGATTTTGGTCCGCAATCATAGGCAGATCGCCAGTCTCCGGGTGACTGAAAGGCCTGAGGTAGCAACACTCAGGAACGAATCCCAAACGGCTCTCAGCAAAAGCGAATTCGGAGCGTTCATCCGCAAGGTACAGGCAGCAGATAACAAGAAGGCACTGGTCGATGAGTTTATGAACTCATACCAACACTTTCCCATCATCGAAGGGCAGCGGCTCGTCCATTTCATCTATCGAGGCGAGGTCAAGGACATCGCCATTTTTGGAAGCATGATTGACTCTGGCCTCGAAGAGGCCATGAAACAGATCGAGGGGACGGATTTTTATTATAGATCCTACTCTCTTCCACCGAAGACCCGCGGGTACTATATGTTCAATATCGACTTTGACCAATACAGGCTCGACCCTCTAAACCCGCGCCGCCTCCAATCTCCATGGGGGGAAGTGTCCGAAGTGGTGATGCCGGGTTGGGTGTCTCCCAAGCACATCGAAGAGCCAACTGGAGAGCGGGGAAGGATTGAGACTTTCAAGTTCAAAAGCACGATCCTCGGTAACGAACGGGAGGTCAGAGTATACCTTCCACTGGGTTACGATCACGGAGAGGAACGATATCCTCTTCTCATCGTCAACGCTGGCGTCCAAGCCCTGAAATTCGGCAAGATGGATCACTCTCTTGACAACCTGGTAGAGAAAGGCGTAGCTCCCGTTATCGTAGCCTTTGTCGAAGAACTTTCTTGGCCGATTATGGTCCAGGAGTATTCTTCACTCGCAGAAAAGTATGCGCGCATGCTCGCCGGAGAGCTTGTGGCTTATCTCGACGAGAAGTACCGGACCATTCACCGTCCTAGAGCCAGAGCGATCATGGGGACTCAACTCGGGGCCCAGGTGGCCCTCTACGCTGCCTTGCTCCATCCTCACGTCTTCGGCAAGGTGGCAGTTCAATCCCTGCGCCTCCTGCCGCCGGTGGGCGATGAAGTGCTGTCACTGGTTCGCGGCCAGAAGAAACAACCGATTCAGTTCTATGTAGGCTGGGACCGTTACGACTTCCGGAGCACCGAGTATATTGATATCGATCTGCGCAGGGACAGTCGCAACTTTGCCGATTTGCTGAAAGAAAGAGGGTATACCTTCACCGGCAGTGAAACCGCCGAAGGTACTGCCAGCTGGGGGTCTCGCACGGACAAGATCCTGGAGGCGTTCTTTCCTCTGAAAGCGAAGAACTGAAGAGCTGCGCGCCTTGTAGCAGCGAGCCACCAGGCCGCGGTGATGGTTCAGCAAGTGAGTAG
>JALLOL010000385.1 GCA_027717875.1 Acidobacteria bacterium AH-259-L09
CACAGTTAAGCAATAGCTGGATCTTCCAGAGTGACTTCAATCCAGGGGTGGAAGATTTTGGTGCAAAGGGGTGCTCTTGGGTGAGTAGGGACTGCCGTAAGTGCCAAACCGGTTCGAAGTGGATTCCGCATCGTATTTATTGGAGCTAAGCCTTCCAAGGTAGGTACCAGCAGGATCACTTGGAAATAGCCTTTTCTGGTCCTGTGATTGTCCAAAGAGAAAACTTCTCGCCGGCAACATTACAACTAAACAGGGAAGCAGCTTTTTCATTTTCTGTGAAGCTGTCAATCCAGTTCTTGCAAGTCACACTGTCTCTGTAAACCACTGTTGACATTGGCTGGGCAGAATCAGACAGTCCTAGCTCCGTAAACTCATTCTCAGTAAATATTATAACTCATTGATTGATAGAGAGTTATGTTATAGGCAGTCACCTGCCTGAGGAGGGCACCTGAAGAATTGGCACACTAGGTGCGTTGCAGCTGAAGATTGAATGCAAATTTTGTGTGACCCTTTGAACGAGAGAGGAGCAAACGTTAAAGGTACTTTCAGTGGCACGCCTAAACAGAAGGAGGGCAAAATGAGAAAGAGGATTTTTTTAGTCATCTTTTGGGGGATTATCATCACTTACTCGTTTGGTGAAACCAACCTGCGACGTGACTACTCAGAAAAGTTGCAACAGATCAGGTCAATCGCCAATGATCCTAAATTTGCAGTCGATCCTTCAAGCACGATTGTATTTCCCCAAGTAGCAAATGGAGTGGTAGAGGGGATACGAATTGTCACCTCAATCGTTCTGACTAGTAACGAGGGAGATCCATTCAGTGTCACACTGGAATTCACACAATCAGACGGGGCGCAGATGGAAGTTGCGCTATGGAAATCTGATAGGGGAAACCTGTTATTGGGACAACACCTAGGTGTAGGTAGTAAATTCAGCGTTACTATTCAGCCTTTTGAGAGTGTGTTTCTTCAAACCGATGGAGTAGGTAAGTTGTCGGTGGGGTGGGCTAAAGCTACAGCCGAAGCATCTTCGCTGATGGGAGGCTTCGCTGCCTATCAGCTCATTCAAGAGGCTACGAATCAGCTCCTCACCATCGTGGGGGTTGGGGCAAGTGCAGGTGCACCGAGTTTTTTTATGCCCATCTTTAGGGGTACTTCTCTCCACTCCAACACGGCGATAGCTCTCGCGAATAGTTCAAACAGTACTGCGTATTTGCAAGTTTTTCTTATCGAGAATGGTGGAGGCATAGAGGAACGGACTATCTCGATTGGCCCCAGGCAGCAGTCGGCAAGGTTTATTGATGAGATTTTCCCAAGTGTGGGGTCACGATTCTTTGGTACGCTCTACTGCTTCCGTGTCGATTCTTCCTCCAACGTTGATATCCAATTCGACATCCACCCTGTTGTCTTGTTCTTGTCCAACGGGATTTTAAGCCCGATCCCCGTAACAAACATGCTATCGCCTTGAGGGTTGATCAATCTATCTGTTCCAAAAACTTGAACAACCTGAACAACCTGAGCAACCTCCTGATCCAGCCCAACAACAATAGGTGACAGAGAAGCAGGCTTTGTTGGCGATCTCTTTTGTCTGGTAGGTGTTAGATAGGTTGCTCAACCTGCTCAACTTGTTCAACTTGCTCAGGTTGTTCACTTTTTAGTGTACGGGAGTTTGATCAACCTTCCTTGCCAGGCAAAGCGATCCTATTAGGCCGACCTTTCACACCTATCAGAAAATACAACGCGAAGCTTTTCTTTGGCTCTCCGGTAGGTGGCATAGGAGATTCCAGCCTTCTCCAGTTGCTCTTCCACTTCTGGTTCGGCGGGCGGGCGAGGTTGCCAGAAGTTGGGGAGGGTAAGAGCGATCACTGACCAACCGCGGCGTCAATACCGGGTAAAAGAGGTGACCTCCTGGCCTCCTCTTCTTCGAATGGATCTAGGACCTTTGTCGGTTTGGGTATTCCTGAGCAAATCGCCTTGACAGTGTTAGAAGCTACGTAATATCGTCCCTTTTTTTCTCCGAGTGCTTCCAGGAGTTTTGCGTCGGCTAGAGCTTTTAGGTCACGACTTGCAACCTGATTTGATATATCAGCTGCCTTACGATACGTGGCATTTCGAACTCTAAAACCAACCGCTGCATCAGTAAGAGCAAGAATTGAACGCTTCGGGAGGCCCTGGCGTTGTACCTCAATCTCAAGAGAGTCCCAAATGCGCTTAGTCATGTGGACTCTTTGAAGAAGGGTAGTCGCTTGTCGGTAATGGGCTGTTAGACAAAATCGAATCCAAGGTCTTGTGTGC
>JALLOL010000386.1 GCA_027717875.1 Acidobacteria bacterium AH-259-L09
CTGCTAACTCACTTCCGATTTCCGGTGGCCGTTTCCAGCTTTGGTCGCTCGAGCGGATCTGAATCCCCCTTCGCACCTTCCACCTGCCCGTCGGAATGTCATACCAATGGAAGTCGTATCGGCCCGGGCCCAGGGCCTTGATTCCGATCTCGTCTTTCACGTCAGCCCCATAGGCAATGTAACTCTGGCCTGGATTTGCCAGCACATAGTTTGTTCCACCGAAGCCTAATTCGTCATGAGGCGACATTTCGTAAAAGCTTGTCGATTCGAAGAATTTAACCAAACGTCCGCAATCTTCCAGAAATTCCCTGGGCGTCGTGGCTATATCCATGCCGATGACCATGACATAAGCCCCTCCCATGGCGGCAGCCCAGCTCCTATTTCGGGTTCCTTTGCGATCTTGCGCATCGAAGTGATGAGCCAATTCCGACATGTTCAGGCCGTAACGCTTGTCCCCACGTTGCCACGCCTCAAGAACCTGTTCGTGGACCCTCCGGGCATGGAGAACCCCTGTTCCAGGGTCTGGATTCCCGAGCTGAATGGCAAACTGCCCAATGTTGGGGTCATCCGGGAAATCGAAAGAAACACCGGAATGCTGGTGTACGGCAACCAGGTGACTGTACTCGTCGGTTTGACGAATTAACCTGGCGAGGTTGCTAACCCGCTTCTTCGTGTACCGCTCTGAATATTCCTCCCCAATACACCAAATCAAGTTCTTGTGATGCTTGAAGCGGTTGACCAATTCTTGAATAAACTTCTTCTCTTGCGGGGAAACAGCATCCTGATTCGGGCTTCCCTTGGGATTCCAAATCACAGCACTGTCATCGTAGATAAAGAAGTAGATCACGATTCCGTTTCTGTCCATCTCGCTGAACCATTGCTCCCACTGATCCAGAACCTTGGGGTTGACCGTGTTATTGGGATCATGTCCCACGAAGGGATTGTGTGTGGGGTCTCCGTCTCCTCCGTGGGAGCGGACAGCCATGAGGTAGACGCAGTTGGCTGCCGTCCCCTTAAGTTTCTCAATCAGCTTCATCTGGTCACCCTCACGGGTGCCATCTGGCAGGAGCCTTCCACGATATAGGAAGCCCTCAGGGTCACCGGGACCGCACATGAAAAAAGGGGCGCCGCCGTTGTATTGGAGCCACTGAGGATGATCCGCATCGACTACGATTTGGCCAGGTAGAGAGGCAGGGTCGAGACGGCTTTGCGCCTCGGCATTTGCGTTATGGTTCAGGACTGAAGTAAAGAGTTTTTTCAGAAACGCCTGCTCCACTTCATTCCACATCGAATTGTTAGCCCGGCCTGTCCGCAGCGCAATCAGATCGACCGAAGGAATCATAAACGCCAGATTGATCCCAGAGCCTGCAATCCTGAACATGTCTTTGGGGTATTGATCTCCAAAATAGCCGTCCACGTTTGACCTGATGTTGGGATACTTGGGAGAGGCTCTGAATTGTTGGACCCAAGAGGCCGGGACGATCTGATCCTGCTTCCATCGGCCATCTCTCAAAAGCAAATAGGCAAACCGGGCATACTCTCGTGGATTCATCCGTAAACCGCCTGCACTGAACCACTGAATGTCTTCTCCCGGTGGCGCATGAAAATCTATCCCGCTGAAGCCCAGTGGATGGAGAAGTCGCTGCCACAGAAATTCTCTGGCGGGTATGTGGTAGATGTTCTTCAAAACCAGTCCCACGTGGCAGAAACCCACGCTGGAGTAGGCACCGGCATGATGGCCCCAGGTCGCTCTTCCAGGGTATTCCTCAGGATGGCCGGGTGTGAAATACAGCTCCTTGGTCTGGGGCCACCGGTCGTCCTGACCCACGACCCAGTCGCCATAGTCCGTCCATCGATTGCGCCCTTGCTCTACGTTCTCTCCAGAGGCAGTCCTTTCTGGACACAGACCCGAGGTGTGGTCAAAGATCTGCCTGAAAGTGATGTTCTTCTTGAGCGGATCTGACAGCGGAAAACCTTCCGGCAACCATCGCTGATCGTAAACAAAGCTGTCTAAACCGATTCGGGTATTGATTTTGCCGCGGCGACTGTCATCTGCCAGGATACCGAACGCAGCCATGGCGAATGCTTTCCCATTGGAGGAGAGGTAGGTTTTGAAATCCCGGGCCTCCGGTACGTTGTACCATTCACCAATAATCCAGCCGTTCTTGATGACGATGATCCCCTTGTATTTCGCGTAGGGCAGCCAGTTGGAGTTGGGAATGGACAGATTGTATCGGCCAAATTCTTCCAATCGGGCGGGATCCATACCCAGGGAGCGAA
>JALLOL010000387.1 GCA_027717875.1 Acidobacteria bacterium AH-259-L09
CGGAGGTGGAAAGGATATTGATGCCCAAACCTTCCAATACCAGTGGAATATCATCCTTACTGGTGTAGACTCGACGGCCCGGCTTGCTGATACGCCTCAGAGAGCGAATGGCCGGTTCCTGCTCCGAATCATACTTCAATTGGATGGACAGAGTGGAAAAAGGCTTTTTCTGATTCACCTTATACCCAGAAATGTAACCTTCTTTGGCAAGAATCCTGACAATTTCCGCCTTGAGCCCCGAATAGGGCACCTCAGTCGCAGCATGCCTGACCATCAGAGCATTACGGATTCGGGTCAAAAGGTCAGCAATCGGATCCGTCATGGACATGCTTGTTACTCCGTAACAACTGACAGTTCGCAACTTCTTTGTGTCAGTTGTCAGCTACCAGTTGTCAGCTTCGTTCACCAGCTTGCCTTAATCACCCCCGGGATCTCGCCCCGCAGGGCCAACTCTCGAAAACAGATTCTACACAGCTGGAATTTACGCAAATACCCTCGAGCTCTTCCGCAGCGCTGGCAGCGCGAGTAGCGGCGAGTCGAAAACTTCGCAGGCTTCCTTTGTTTCGCAATGAGCGATTTTCTTGCCATTCTCCTGTTCTTGTCTAAATGGCTGCAGCCCGAGGTTCCTCGCGCCCGGCAAAAGGCATCCCCAGTTGAGCCAGCAGGAAATGCGCTTCCTCATCGGTTTTTGCGGTCGTCACAATGGTGACGTTCATCCCATGTATGTGCTCAGTCTTCCCCAGGTCAATTTCCGGGAAGATGTATTGATCTTTCAAACCAACGGTGTAGTTACCCCTCCCATCAAAGGCACGGGACGAAACACCTCGAAAATCGCGCACGCGAGGAAAGGCAATATTGATGAGGCGATCGAAAAACTCATACATCCGATCACCTCGAACAGTCACCTTGACTCCAATAGGCATCCCTTTTCGCAGTTTGAAAGCAGCCACGGCCTTCTTGGCACGCCGAACAATCGGTTTCTGTCCGGTGATTGCGGCCAGTTCTTCAGAGGCAACATCGAGCAGCTTTGCGTTCTGAATGGCCTCGCCTAAACCTATATTCAGCACGATCTTTTGCAGCCTGGGGACTGCCATGACGTTCCCGTAGTTGAACTCCTTCATCATGGCAGGGACGACCTCTTTCCTATATTTCTCTCCTAGCCTCGGCATCTCTATTGCTCTATTGCTCTGCGCGCGCAGCGCGCTCACTTGTCGATCGTTCCTCCGCACCTTTTGCACACACGCACCTTTTTTCCATCTGACAGTGAGCTGTAACTCACACGTGTGGGTTTGCCGCACTCCCGGCAAACCACCATCAGGTTGGAAAGATGAACGGGGGATTCTCTCTCCACAATCCCTCCTTTGATATTCCTTTGCGGATTGGGACGCGTGTGCCGTTTGATCATGTTAATGTTCTCGACGACAGCTCGACTTTTGGAGGGAAAAAGCCGCAAGACTTTTCCTTTCTTGCCACGATCTCTTCCCCCCAAAATCAAAACTTCATCATCTTTTTTTATATGCCGCATAAAGCGCCGATCTTCCTCTTCTATTGCTCTATTGCTCTATTGCTCTGTTGCTCTTCTTACACCACCTCCGGCGCCAGGGATACGATCTTCAAAAAGCGCTTCTCACGCAGTTCCCGAGCCACAGGCCCAAAAACGCGGGTTCCAATGGGCTCCTTCTGGGGGTTAATTAGAACCGCCGCATTTTCGTCAAAGCGGATATAGGACCCATCACGGCGCCGCCTTTCTTTTCGCGTCCGAACAACGACCGCCTTAACCACATCTCCCTTCTTGACAGTTCCATCCGGACTAGCCTCCTTCACAGAGGCAGTAATGACATCTCCCAATCCCGCACTCCGCCCGGTATCGCCACCTACTGGATGGATGCAGGACAATTTTCGTGCACCTGAATTGTCCGCCACATTTAAGATGGTCTGCATTTGGATCATAGTCGCCTCCACTCTAACCTCTGGCCTTCTCTAGAATCTCTGTAACAACCCAGCGCTTTTTCTTGCTCAGCGGCCGAGTCTCTTCGATCCTGACCTTGTCTCCCACACTACACCTGTTATGCTCATCATGGACCATGAACTTACTGGTTCGACGAATGGTTTTACCGTAGAAAGGATGTTCGAAGAGCCGATCGACTGCGACCACCAGGGATTTCTGCATGGCGTCAGAAATGACTCGTCCCACTTTCGTATTTCTCTTTTTTCGAGTTCCTTGCTGCTCCATTGTTCTTGCCGTTTCCCCGACCTGCTGACCCGCTGACAGCTGACATC
>JALLOL010000388.1 GCA_027717875.1 Acidobacteria bacterium AH-259-L09
CCTGTCTGCGTCAGGCAGATCGAGCCGCTTTCCGGTGAGCCACTCGTAAAGGAACCACAACCGCCGCGCATAGCTGCCGGTCGGCTTCGCCCGGACCAGCGCTTCAATGTCGCCGGGGCTCACGGCCTTAAAAAGCCGCTTGAGGACGGTGAGATCGAGTCCTTCATATTTGAGTGCGAAGGTCAGATGACCCTCAAGGCTGGCGTTGGGGGCATGGCGCGGCGTCATGATCCGCCACCCCGCCTCCTCGATGACCTTATGGTGTTCACCTGTGGCCGAGAGGATCCGCGGCAAAGGCACGGCAAGACCATAGGCGTCGATCAGGGCAGCATAACCGGCCGGGGTTGCCTTTACCGGAAGTCGTCTTTCATGAAAAACGCTGACGGGCCCTGAAAAAGCATTTTGCGCAGATGCCTCCATGAAAAACCATGACTCCTGAAATACGATTACCTAATCCACCCTTTGGCGAAAAACTATGATAATCCATGAAAAACGATTGCACAAGGAGTATCTTCTGAAAAACGATGATTAGCCGTGAGAAAGCGTGATCCAGGCAGCCAATGCGTGAAAACTGATTCTCCCGGTGCACAGTGGGGTTGGTGAGGTGAGTTATCTGCCTAAACATCACCGGTCATCTGCCAATTTCCATTGCCTTCTCCCCCCTAAAGTCTTAGCATTGAGAAGAAATCCACCACAAGACCCACTCGCCGACGATTGCTGGCTTTGACAGGACTGGCCGTGGTGGCAACACTGGCAACCTTTGTTGGGCTGGATGTGGGCGGATGGCGCGATTGGCTGGCACGGGTCGTGGGAGTCGGCGGACCGCCACGGATTCAATCCCTGGCCGTACTCTCACTTGAGAACGTTTCGGGAGATCCCGAACAGGACTACCTCGCCGATGGGATGACCGAGGCACTGATTACTGCCCTGGGCCAGATCGGTGCCCTGCAGGTGATTTCGCGGACATCGGTGATGCGGTTCAAGGAGCGGATAGACCCCTGGCGGAGATTGCGCAGGAGTTGAACGTGGACGCGGTGGTGGAAGGGTGGGATGATCACTGCAGCGAAACTCGAAACGAACTTCTCGTGCTAGTCGTCCTCAACTGGTTGGAACTCAAGCGGCTGGTGCCGACGGGGGGGTAGCGAGGAGATCAAGTATGAGCGAGGTCATCATATACGGCAAGCCTGGCTGACCCTACACCGCGGATGTGCTGGAGGCGTTCAAGCAGAAGGGACCAGTCACCTACCACAATGTGAAGGGCGACCCGTCCAAAGTCGAAGAGATGCTTCAGGTCAACGGTGGCGTGCGTCAGGTGCCTACCATCGTCGAGGGCGGCCAGGCCACTGTCGGCTACGGCGGTACGTGAAGAGTGTAGCGTAAACCCTGCGGTGCAGGGCTCGACAAAGAAGCGAGTATTCAGGTCAAGGTCCAGCATCCCCGCTCGGAGACCACGAGCCAGGGACGCAGTTGAGCTGGAATGAACTCACGAACGGCGTCGGATGTACGTCTTCCTGGACATCTTTTTCCTCATCTTCCATTCGTCGCTGATAATCTTCAACTTGATTGGCTGGGTGTGGAAGCAGACTCGGAAAGCACATCTGCTTGTACTCAGCCTGACGATGTGCTCATGGTTCGGGCTGGGCATCTGGTACGGGTTCGGGTACTGCCCTTGTACCGATTGGCATTGGCAAGTGAAAAGGAAGTTGGGAGAATTGGAGCTGCCCACTTCTTACGTCAAGTATTACCTGGACAAGCTGACAGGTTTGGATTGGAATCCAGTTATCCTGGACACCTCCGTAGCCGTGCTGGGTCTGGCAACGTTCGGGGTTTCCATTGTCCTCAACTGGCGCGACTGGAGAAGAGCACACGTTGAAAAGCGTCCGGATTCGGGAAGGTAAGCTTGACAACACTTTCGTCCTTGCCTTCACCGACCTGCGGCGCCGTATCAGGAGGATTAGCCGGAGTACGATCCACCGAGCCAAAGCGCCCGGCCAGGGAAGTTGGGATTAAGTAATTTTATCCTTTCTACACAGAACTCACCGCGATTCATCAGGATGATTATGAGCAGAATCCTCGGACCCGTACTTAAGAAAAGCCAACAGATCAAGAATGTCATCCTTTTCCAGTACATTCAGAAGCCCACTCGGCATGAGCGAGGAGTTCTGTTTCCTGCGTTCCGCTATATTTTTCTTGTTAATTTTTCTCACAAAATCTTCACCGGGACCAGATTGAATGGTGAGAGAGGTCTCAGTCTCTCTGGTGATCATGC
>JALLOL010000039.1 GCA_027717875.1 Acidobacteria bacterium AH-259-L09
TCGAACTAGGACACATTACTGAAATCTCAATCAGTGGAGTCCCAAAAGAGGAGATTGTCCAGCAATTCCCTCCACCGAACTCAAAAGAGATCTTAAGTCCGAAGATCGATGTTCTGGTGAGTAGAGGATCCTCGGCTCGCTATGTGATGCCTGACGTGACTGGTCAGGGTTTGAATAAGGTGCTTCTTTTGTTTGAGAGAAATGGTTTCAAATTAGGTAAGATTCAGTACCGGTACTATCCAAATGTTTCCAGGGGCACGGTGGTGAAGCAATTCCCGGAGCCCGGGTACAGTTTAACGGATGAAAACTCCATTAATCTCGAAATAGCTCGCTGATGGCTTTGATCGCCCCATCGATACTTGCCGCAAACTTCGTTAACCTGGAGCGGGATGTTCGGGCAATGGAAGAGGCCGGCGCCCAGATTCTCCACGTTGACGTAATGGATGGACATTTCGCACCCAATCTGACGATCGGTCTTCCCGTGATTAAAGGGCTCAAGGGTTGTACGAGTCTCCTGCTCGATGTTCACTTGATGATATCTAATCCTGAGCAGACGGCCGAAGCTTACATCGATGCCGGAGCCGACTATCTCAGTGTTCACTATGAAACAGTTAACCATCTCGACCGTCTGGTAGAGAGAATACGTGAGAAAGGCGCTCAGCCAGGTGTCGTTTTGAATCCACATACACCTGTGCTAGTCTTAGAGGAGATTTTGGCGAAATGTCACCATGTATTAGTGATGTCGGTGAATCCCGGATTCGGAGGTCAAAAATTCATTGTCACTAGCTTTCAAAAAGTGAGAAAATTGAAGTCTCTGATTGATTCGCAAGACTTGAATGTGAAAATCGAGATCGATGGAGGGATAGACCTCCACAACACGGAAGAAGCGGTACGATCCGGCGTGGACATTGTGGTTGCCGGATCGGCGATCTTCCATGCTGAAAGACCGAAGGAAGTCTTGCTTCAGATGCAGCGGATTGCCGATGAAGCTGCAATATTGAAAAAGGATGATGCGATTTCTTTGTAGATTGACAGCTCTGGGTGTGGCTGCGTTGCTGCTCTCCTCCTGCGGGCAAAAGAGTGCCGGTTTGCAGGAAGGCGCTGTTGCACCTGATAAAACGCTGTTCGAGAACGGCATGGAATATCTTGAGAAAAGCCACTTCATCAAAGCCAGGCTGGCTTTTCAGACTCTGATTAACACTTACCCTGACAGCGAATACACACCTGTCGCCTTTTTGTCCATGGCGGACTCTTACTATGAAGAGGGAGGAACGGAAAACCTGCTGCAAGCAGAATCGCAGTACAAGGACTTCATTATCTTTTATCCAACACATGAGATGGCGGATGATTCACAAATGAAAATCGCTGCCATCAATGTGAGATTAATGAGAGCTCCTGATCGGGACGCGACTTATGCAAGGAAAGCAGAGGCGGAGCTGAAGAAGTTCTTAGACGAATTCCCCGACAGCGAGCTGGCGCCGACTGCTGAGGAGTTCCTGCGCGAGGTTCAACAAAATCTCGCCATAGGAGTTGATGGAGTTGCTGATTTCTATTTCAGTAAGAGGTCCTATCTGGCCTCCGAAAGCCGATATAAGGAAGTGTTAGAAAAGTATCCCGACTACCGCAAACTAGACGAGACTTTGTATCGATTGGGTGAGTCTCTAGAGAACCTGGGTCGGGCTCAGGAAGCTTCCGCCTACTACGCCCGTTTGGTTTCCGAGTATCCATTCAGCGGCTTAGCTGAAGATGCGGAAGAGAGGTTAGTCTTACTTGAAAAGCCCGTGCCACCCGTGGATCCTGTTAAGGCTGCTAGAAATGAGGCCAATCGGAAAACTGATGACGGATTCTCCATCTTAGATCCCATCCGTGGAGTCTGGGGGGTTTTTACTGGTCGTGAGGATCCTTACGAAGTGGCACGCCGACGCGCCGAAGCACGTAAGGCTCAGGAGCAGGAGACTTACAATAAGGATTCTCAATCGAACGGCGAAAACGAACACCGTTAGTGTCGTTATGCCCCACCTCGTCTTAGTGGACGACAGCCCGGCAATCCAAAAAATTATTGAGCTTTCCTTTGCTGACGAAGAGATCGAAATCCATTGCTTTGCTGACAGTAAATCCGCACTGGAGTATGTGAATACCCACTCCGCTGATGTGCTTTTGGCAGATATATCGCTGCCTGGCCTCGACGGCTATGAACTGTGCCGAGTCATTAGGCAAAATCCTTCCACAGCCCGTATTCCAGTGGTTCTGCTGGTCGGGGCGTTTCAGCGCTTTGATGTCGAGCGCGCCGAGCAGGTCGGCTACAACTTCCAACTGACCAAGCCCTTGGGAAGCTCACAGTTGGTTGATCTGATCAAGAATTTGTTGGATGCCTCGACTTCACCTCCGGCCCTTTTTTCTTTGACCCCTTCCCAATGTAGGGCCATTCCTCCAGCTTATGCTCGGGAGTTCAGTCCTCCTGTTGAGTCTAAGCCGGCCATCGAGGATGATGCATTGTCCTCATCAGAAGTCTCTGTGAGCGACGATGAAATCAATCTGCTGGAGAGCAGATTGCTGGAACGTCTGCAGCAAGAGTTGCGACGGATCCTGCCCGAAGTGGTCCGGGACGTGATCAAAGGGCGCTGAGGGTGATTCTGTGTGTATTCCGTGGGACAATAAGCCGTTTACGTCGGCAACTACCCGACCAAGACGGAGACATTTCGCAGGATAGTATCCATGACAAAAAACATTCCTAAGGCATATGAGCCGGCCGAAGCAGAGAAGAAGTGGTACACATGGTGGGAAAAGCAAGGGCTTTTTCAAGCCCATCCTGGTTCGGGAAAAGCTGCCTATTCCATTGTGTTACCACCCCCCAACGTGACCGGCAGTCTACACATGGGACATGCCCTGAATATTACCCTGCAAGACATCATTATTCGCTGGAAGCGCATGCAGGGATTCGACGTGCTCTGGTTACCAGGTACCGATCATGCCGGGATTGCCACACAAAATGTGGTGGAGCGCCACTTGGCAGAACAGGGCAAAAAGCGAACGGACCTGGGACGAGAGAAATTCGAACAGATCGTCTGGCAATGGAAGGAGAAGGCAGAGACAGACATCTTAAATCAAATCCGAAGGCTGGGCTGCTCGTGTGATTGGAGCCGTAATCGATTCACTTTTGATGACGGGCTTTCTCGCGCTGTCCGTGAAGTCTTTGTTCGTCTCTACCAGGATGGCCTGATTTATCGAGGTGAATACCTTGTCAATTGGTGTCCCCGTTGCTGCACGGCGATTTCTGATCTGGAAGTCGAGTATGAGCCGACGCAGGGCAAGCTCTGGCACATTAAGTATCCCCTGAAGGGAAGCAGCGATTTTGTGGTGGTGGCCACGACGCGCCCGGAAACCATGTTGGGGGATACGGCTGTGGCGGTTCATCCAGAAGATGAAAGATACACTCATCTGACAGGTCGCACCGTTATTCTGCCCTTGATGGAGCGGGAGATCCATATCATCACCGACGATTTTGTGGATAGGAAGTTTGGGACCGGGGTGGTCAAGGTGACTCCAGGGCACGATCCCTATGACTTTGAGGTGGGACAACGTCAGCAGCTGCCCATTGTAAAGGTGATCGGGGAAGACGGCAGGATGACCGAGGCCGCTGGTCGGTACGCCAAGATGGATCGGTACGAGGCGCGAAAAGGGGTGGTCGCTGACCTGGAAAAGCAAGGCCTGCTGATGAAGGTCGAAGACCATTCTCACAATGTAGGACACTGCCAGAGGTGTGAGACGGTCGTCGAGCCTCTGGTGTCCACACAATGGTTTGCGAAGGTGAAACCACTGGCGGAGGCAGCCATCCGGGCGGTCAAGGAAAAGCAAACCGTCTTTGTCCCGGAAAATTACGAAAAGATTTATTTCGAGTGGATGCACAACATTCATGATTGGTGTATCAGTCGACAACTCTGGTGGGGACATCGAATCCCGGCCTGGTATTGTCCTGATTGTGGAGAGATCACAGTGGCGCGGGAGGCGCCCGAGATTTGTTCTCACTGTGAAAGCCGGTCACTGGAGCAGGAGTCCGATGTCTTGGATACCTGGTTTAGCTCCGCGCTTTGGCCCTTTTCCACCATGGGGTGGCCGGATCACACCAAAGATCTTCAGGTGTACTATTCCACAAACACTCTGGTGACGGCGTCCGATATCATCTTCTTTTGGGTGGCGCGCATGATGATGATGGGACTGCGGTTTATGGGGGAAGTCCCCTTTCGGACGGTCTATTTCAACGGTATGGTCCGAGACGAGCACGGACAGAAGATGGCGAAATCTCGAGGTAATGTCATTGATCCTCTGGAGATCATGGATGAGTACGGTACGGATGCCATGCGCTTCACGCTGGCCGTGATGGCCGTGCCCGGAACAAACATCCCTTTTTCAGTCAGTCGGATGGCCGGGTACCGTCACTTCTGCAACAAGATCTGGAATGCAGCTCGGTTTCTGCTCTTGAATCTGGAGCACGAAGAACCGGTCACTGAGAAGGAGATCGATGAGCTGTGGCGAGAAGAGAACCAACTAGAGGTGGAAGAGCGGTGGATGTTGAGCCGGCTTCAGAAGATTATTTCGGATACAAATGAGAATTTTGAGAAATTTCGTTTTCACGAGGCCAGCAATCAGCTGTACCATTTTTTTTGGCATGAGTTCTGTGACTGGTTTATCGAGCTGGCTAAAGTCAATATCACCAGCCACGATGTCAGAAAGCAAAGGAGGGCGAGCCGGGTTACAGCCTATCTTTTGGAAACCTGCCTGAAGCTCTTACATCCCTTCATTCCCTTCATCACTGAGGAATTGTGGCAGCAACTCCCCCATTTGGGAGATTCGCTGATGATTGCCCCGTATCCCGTGGTCCACCAGGAGTGGGTCGATTTGGCGGTCGAAAAACAGATGGGAGGGCTCCAGGAATTGATCAGCGCTGTTCGGACGGCCAGGGCAGAGAACAACATCGACCCTCGCAAAAGAGTCCCGCTGCAGTTGCTGTGCAATGATGAGCACCAAAGTTTTCTGCAGTCCCAGCTGCATCATCTCAAAACCTTGGCCCAATTGGATCAGGTGGAGTTTGTCTCCAATTTAGAGAGGGGAGGGATCCGGGTTCAGGGAGTCTCCAGAATGGCCGAATTTTCGCTCATTCTGGACGAAGTGGTTGACGTTGGGGCTGAACGTCAGCGTTTGATTCGGCAGATCAACCGTTTTGAAACTAGCGTCCAACAGTTACAAGAAAAGTTGCAGAATACCGAATTTCTCCATAAAGCCCCTGAACAGGTGGTGACTGATGCCCGCAAGCGCTATGAAGAAGTGGTCGAACAGCTCAGGAAACTAAAGGAAAAGCTGAATGGACTTTCTCGACCTTGATCCACTCTTAAGACAGGCCCTTCGGGAAGACCTGGGACGCGGCGACATTACCACCGACGCCATTCTTGAGCGCAGCGGCTCGCTTAAAGGTGGGGCACAAGTTCAAGCCAAAATTGTTGCCAATGAAGAATTTGTACTCGCCGGCTGGCCCGTCTTTGTGCGTGTTTTTCAACTGCTGGGAGACATTGAAGGCGAGGCCTATTTTGAAGAGGGTTCCAGCGTCGGTCGAAAAACAGTTGGGAAACTCTCTGGTGCGCCTTCGGTGGTGCTCAAAGGCGAACGCGTGGCTTTGAACTTTTTGCAGCGCATGAGCGGTGTCGCCACTCAAACTCGAAAATATGTGAGCTTGGTTGCACACACCAGAGCGAAGGTCTTGGATACCCGCAAGACCACACCGCTGTGGCGCACTCTGGAGAAGTATGCGGTAAGAATAGGAGGCGGATACAATCACAGGTTTGGTTTGGATGATGGAATTCTTATTAAAGAAAACCACATCGCCATCGGGGGAGGAATCGAAGCAGCGATTAACGCTTGTCGGAGTCAAAGCGCGCATCTCCAGAAAATCGAGGTCGAGGTGAAAAATCTTGACGAGCTTGGTCAAGCCATCAGTGCGGGCGCAGACGTGGTACTTTTAGACAATATGACTCCACGGCAAGTCGAGGAAGCGGTGAAAATTGCCAACGGGCGTTGTGTCCTGGAGGTTTCCGGGGGAGTCAGGGAAAGCAACATCATTGAATATGCTGAGACGGGGGTTGACCTTATCTCCCTTGGAGTTTTGACACACTCCTACCGCTCGGTGGATATGAGCCTGTTGTTGGAAGTATAGAGGCCGTGTCTTTAAAATTTAAATTTTGGTCCAAAATTTAATTTTAAAGACACGGCCCCCCAGATGTCCTCACTATTTAAGCAATTTGATTATCTACAGACTGTCAATTCCACGAATGACTACTTAAAGACGTTCGTAGAGAACGGTGAACCTCGAATGGTGGTGGCGCAGGAGCAAAAGGCGGGAAAAGGGCGTTATGGCCGCGGCTGGCATTCGCCACCTGATGAAGGTCTATATGTCTCTTATCTTCTGTATCCTGGCTGGAAAGTGGAGCGTGCGCCTTTTCTGAACATGATCTCAGGACTGGCGGTGGCCCATACGATACACCAGCAAGGCGGCACGGGACTCAGGCTGAAACTCAAGGCGCCCAATGATGTCTTGATTGAAGGAAAGAAGGTTTGCGGAATTTTGAGCGAGATGGGCACTCTGCATGATCGAATCGGTTGGGCCATTATCGGGATCGGTGTCAATCTTTCCCAGAAAGATTTCCCGGGGGAACTCAGTCACAAGGCAACTTCTCTTCGCCTGCAGGGTTTAACTGTGAGTCATCCGCTCGACTTTTGTGATTGTCTTACCCGACAGCTCGAGAGGCTCTACCGGCAGCTGGAAAAGGGAAACTGGGAAGTAATCCAGGCACAATTCGAGAAGATGAGTGCGGGCTAAGGTCTGACCCCCTCCAAACGCCATGAGTATCTTTAATTATCGAGAACAACCCGGCTATTTCGAGCGACTCAAAGAGGCCCTGAAAAGCACGAAGCACGATCTCAGTGACAAGATTGATCAGATCTTTGGAACGGCTGACAGTCCCATCACTGAAGATCAAATGGAAGACCTGGAAAATATCCTCATCAGCGCTGACATTGGAGTGCAGACGACTCTAGAGCTCACCGAGAGAATTCGAGACAAGACCCGGGGCCAGCGCATTTTGACCTCCTATCAGATCAAAGGAATGATCCGCCAGGATCTCCTCGATATTTTAAGCGGTGTCGAGGCCGCACCTGGGGAGATCCTCTCAACAACACGCCCTCGCGTGATCTTTATGGTCGGGGCCAATGGTGTCGGAAAGACCACGGCAGTTGCCAAGCTCGCCCATCGTCTTAACCAAGTGGGCAAACGCGTACTCATTTGCGCATCGGATACCTTTCGGGCGGCGGCTGTGGAGCAGTTGATGATCTGGGCTGAGCGCACGCAAACGGAGATTGTGAGGCAAGGTTCAGGAGCAGATCCAGCAGCCGTCTTGTTTGATGCCATCACCGCCAGTAAGGCCAGGAACAAGGACGTTCTCATCGTGGATACTGCCGGTCGGCTTCACACCAAGACCAATCTTATGCAGGAGTTGGAGAAGATGAAGCGTATTGCCGCTCGGCAGGTGCAGGGGGCTCCCCATGAGATCTATCTGATCCTGGACGCAACTACCGGGCAAAATGGTTTGGCTCAGGCACGAGAATTCTTCGCCAGCGTTGGAATCACGGGAATCATCGTCACCAAGCTGGACGGCACTGCCAAAGGTGGAATTCTGGTGGCCATTGCCAAGGAACTCAAGATCCCCATTCCTTACATTGGAATCGGGGAGAAACAGGAAGATCTGGTCCTGTTCTCCTCAGAGGCTTTCGTCGACTCTCTGTTCGCGGAACAGAGCGGGGTCAGACCTTGAGTTTTGAGTTTTTGGATCCAAAAACTCAAAACTCAAGGTCTGACCCCCTTCCGGCTCCGGTAGGACAAGGACACCATCCAGGCCAGCAGTATCAGTGAGAGTCCCGAAACTTGAAGGCCTGAGCGAACACTTTGAGGTCGGTAGACGAACTTCACCTTGCAGCTTCCCGCCGGGATTTGCACGGCCCGAAACATCAGATTGGCACGGAGGATGGGCACCGTTTTGTCGTTGACCGTGGCTTGCCAGCCTGGATACCAGGTATCGTTCAAAAGCAGGTACGCAGCAGCAGGAGTCTCAATCTCCAGATGGACCTCGGTTGCTTTGTCAGCCAACATGCGTACCCTGGCCACAGGAGCGGCCGTGCTTGTGGGGTCTGCCCAGAGGAGAAAAGCTTCCGAAAGGTCATCAGAGAAAACGATGTCACGGCGTGGGTCAAAATCCGCCGATCCGAGCAACCGGGCGGCAGCCTCGTCATTGATGGCGAGTCCGGCTCGCCCAACCACGAGGGCGCGCGGTAGAGTATCCTTCAGCTCTCTTATTTGAAAATCCTCATACCCATTTGCCGGCTCGACTACGAAGCGGACAGATCTGAACTGCAAACTACGATCCGGCAATGCTCCGAGCGCCGCAGCAAACATCACGTTGTTGGCCAGTTTCAAGGACCCATAGCTGTCAGCAGAACGGTAGCCAAGCAGTGACAGGCGGTGGGGTCTATAGATCAGAACAGCTGCTCCAGAAGGATTCTGCCCGATCCGCTTGATCCCCGAGCTCTCATGCAGGCGCTCAGGTGGTGGCAGTGATTCAGGCAGCGCAAAATAGGCTTTCTCCGGAGTTGTAACAATGAGACGGCGGTTTGCCACTCCAAGATCCAGGACCAGCAGCACAAGCAAGAGAACCAATCCCAGACGACCGGAAATGCGGCGTATCCGGCTGACTAATGCTGCAAAGATCAGGGCGACACCGAACCCGCGAAATAGAGCCGCCATTGCCCGCTGCAAAACTTCCACCGCATCTAACCCCAAATTCTCTCGTAGAATCCCCTGGCGGATCCACTGACTTACAGCGTCCTGGAAGACAAATCCTAAAAGAGAGCAGCCCAGTAGGAGAACACCGAAACCCAGGCTGCTAATGAGGACAATCCGATGAATTCGAGCCTTTCTCTCCAGAAGGGCATTGGCCCCAGCGGCGGCAAGAAGGGTTATGGAAATCATCGAAAGAAGAAAGATCTTGGCCGGATAACGAAAAAGGCCCATTCCCGGGACAAATTGTCGCGCCAAATCAAAAACAGGCGTTTGATCCCCCAAAGATAAAACAGCCGTCACCAGGGTCATGCCGGCCAGAATGCACATTTCCCGGCGCGGAAGTGCACTCAGGCCTGCCATGGCCAGGGCAAGAACCGGTACACCCAGGTAGATCCCCGACAGCAAAGGGTGGCTGTCGAACGGAGAGGGTCGCAGGAGTGCGATCCAGAAAGTGTCTTCCCAAGGATTGCCAAACAACTGTGGTGCAATGAGTTCCAGCCAGCGTCCGGGATGCAGGGACCAGACGGCAGCGTGCAGGGCGGGAACTCCAATACTTCGGGAGGAGAACGAAAGCATCTCAAAGGTGGGAAGTAACTGGCAAGCGGCCAAACCCGCCGAAAGTGCCCCGGATAAAGTCAGAAAGAGTGCTCCGCGAAGGGGAGGTCGGTAGGATTTTCGGTCTGCCTGATCAGATGGTCTCGTTAAAATGGCCGCAATCAGTTCTGCCGCTGCGTAGACTGCAAAGGCCAGAATCAGCTCGAAGGCTCCCGCCAGGTGCATCAGAAAAAGGGATCCAGAGAGAACAGCTGCGCTTCCCCAACTGCCTCGGCCATAGATGAGACGACGGGAGTAGGCCATGGAAACCAAAAGGCACGGAAGACCGGCTGTCCACGTCGGGTTGTAATGAAAACTCACGACTGCCCCACTTCCCATCAAAACCAAGCCGCCAACCAGGGCTCCCGGGTTTGAAACTCCAAATTCACGCGCCAAAACCATGAAGGCGAGCGCTGTCAACATCAGGTGGAGAAGGGCAAAATACTTGAGGCTTTGAGATGCGGAGGCCAACAGAAAGAGGATATTCCCTGGATAAAACACTTGAGCAACTGGATCAGCAAGGAGGGGTGAGCCACAGCCAATACTTTCATCCCAAAGTGGAAGCTGGCCGGCTTGAAACGCTTCTGCTGTTCGAGTTTTGAGCGCCAGAAAAAGATGTCCTGCATCCTTGAGGGAAAGGACGCGATCAGCTGGTAGGGCCCCCACAAACAGAAGGAGTCCCAACAGCACAATCGCCGGCACGGCCATGACTTTGGCAGCTCTTTCTGTCTGCGTTTTGGGTTCGCTCTGCGATGTGTTCATCAAAGCCGCTCGGCCCCCTGTTGACCTCAGGTTAAATTTTCACTCTGACACCCTCCGCCCCCTTCCTTGCCATTGCCTTTGACAAGTTGAAGTTTTAGCATTGAGAAGAATTTCGGTTCATCGACCTGTTGTGGCGCATGGGTTAGAGCTGTGACAACGGGACTTTGAGGGCGGGTAAAGAGTTTTCGAGAGAGGCATATGAGAAAGCTGCTTTTCATGGTGCTATTCGTTTCTTACGGGCTGGACCCATTGGCGTCACACGCCATCGGGGTGGGTTACTGGCCCCAGAAGCAGTCCAGACATGCAGAGACCGGTCCTTCAGGCCGGTTTTTGGACCCGGAAGGTAAGCCAATACCTCTGCAAACCGATGAGGAGGTAATGGAGTTCCTGCGAACAGCGCGCGCCATCTCCTTGACACCCGTCGGGAAGGGGGTGACAGGAGCACGACAGATATTGTTGGAGAAAGATGGCCTTCGCATGTATGCAATCTTTCGCGATTTTCACGTCGAAGAGCCCAGGGAATTGCCTACCGGCACTCGAGTGGAGTTTCGCGACGACTACATCTTTGAATGTGCCGCCTACGAACTCAGCAAGCTGTTAGGGCTGGACAACGTTCCCCCCGTGGTGAAGCGCGAAATCAGGGGGGTAAAAGGGACACTCCAGGTCTGGATGGTCGGGGCCATAACGGAGAAGGAACGAAAGACGAAGAATCTGTCACCTCCCGACGAACGGCAGCTGCGCCGGCAGTGGGAGGTGATGAGGATCTTCGATAACCTGATCTTTAACGATGATCGAAATTCGGGCAATATTCTCTATGATCGGAGGGGCAAGCTGTGGATGATCGATCACACTCGTTCGTTTAGGACATATGCGGAGTTGCCCTATCCGGCAGCCATCCAATCTTGCGAACGCAAGCTATGGAAGAGATTGCAAAAGCTCGAGACGGCGGTCCTGAAAGCGCGGCTCGAAAAGTATCTGCGCCCGGCGCAGATTGAAGCGTTGATCAAGCGGAAGCAAGCGCTGGTGGAACACATTCAAGAGATGATCGCCGAACGTGGAGAGGACGCCGCACTCTTCACTGAGGCTCAGTAAAGATTAAATAGAACTTTGCCTTCTCCCCGTTTATCGATCATGGTTTGGACGTGCTCGACCAATTTGTCGCGTCTCTTTAATATTGCCTTGATCTCCCTGGAGCGCAGAAATGGCTTGAGTCGTACTTCCAAAGTTTTCTGATCCAGTTTCTGAAGCTTTTCCCAACAATTCCTCTCGACAAATCTGATTGTCGTGGGATTGAATAAGTCGTCGTAGGTCCGAAATGAGCGGGTGTGATCGATCATCCACAGTTTCCAGTCGGAGCCGATCAGGATGTTGCCTTGATTGCGATCTTCGTTGTAAATCAGATTGTCAAAGAGCCGCATCACTTGGTATTGCATCGACCAACGCCACTTGTTAGGAGCTTCTACCTTGTTTTTCTGACGATCCGTTTCCACCATGGCCTTTTCGACCCAGGCCTGCAGTATTCCTTTTTTACCCTTGATTTTCCGTTCAACCACGGGAGGAACATTGTCCAGACCTAACAGCTTGGCGAGTTCGTAAGCGGCGCAATCAAAGATGGCGTCATCCCGAAAATTGAATTTGACCCTGCCGCTCGCCAGCTTTATTTTACGTTTGTTGATCTTCACGTCCTGGAATTTTGCGTGCATCCGGATCCCATCTTTCTCCAGCAGGACTTGTTTGGGTTTCGTGACCCCCACCGGGATCTTTTGCACCGACACCACGCGTGCCGTCCGTAGAAATTCCTTTATTTCCTCATCGGTCTGAAACGGCAGCGGTTTCCCATCAACATCCAGCCAGACGGCTGGGGTCGGAGAGGATGGGGCACTTTCGCCCGACTCTTGCTGGAGGTTTTCCGTGGATTGAATAGTCAACCCGAAGGTCTGATGACCGGGTAGTACCCAGATGAGAGCAAGCAAGAAAACCCCAAAAACCGGGCATAATCTGGAACGAAAATCGTAAAGGATGTTACGCATTACAGCCCTCCTCCTAGAGTATATTGAGTTAAGTACATTGAAGGAATAGCACAAGTTTACAGATTCGTCAATGAGCCCGAAGGGGGTGAGGGGTCAGAGCGTGAGTTTTTTGGGGGTCAGACCCCTCCACTGAACTCCACACGGAAAATATTTTGTGTTTTTCTTTCCCATGCCATATTGATAAGATACCCGAATCATCGTAAGCGAGGGCCAATATGTATACCTCTGTTTTCCGAAAATATATTAGAGATTGGGCGGCTGCGGTGCTGCTGGCAGTTGCGGCGCTGGTGGCGGTGTCGCCGGCGGTGAAGGGAGAAGGGCTGGCGGCTCAGCCGCGCATTGTGGCCGTGGGCGACATTCACGGCATCATGCACAAATTAGTCACGATTCTTCAACGGGCGGGGCTCATTGATGCCAGACATCGGTGGGTCGGAGGCAATGCGACCCTGGTTCAGACGGGCGACTTTCTGGATCGAGGTTCCCAAGTGCGAGAAGTAATGGATCTGCTGATGGAACTGCAAAAGCAGGCACCTAAGAGCGGAGGACGAGTGGTAGTGCTGCTGGGAAATCATGAAGTGATGAACGTAATGGGTGACCTGGGGTACGTCACGCCGGGAATCTATGCCAGTTTTGCGGACAACAAGTCGGAAAAGCGCCTGAAGGAGGCCTACAAGCAATATATTAAATTCCACCAGCAGCGTGACCAGGCGCGGAACTGGAAGCTGGTATCCAAGCCTGAAGGGGAAGAGCAGTGGATGGAGACACATCCGTCCGGCTTTTTGGAACACCGCGAAGCCTTCGGGCCGAAGGGTAAATATGGGCGGTGGCTGCGTTCCCTGTCAGCGGTGATAAAAATAGGCGATGCAATCTTCCTGCATGGCGGCATCGACCCGGACATCGCTTCCTTGAAATTGGAGCAAATAAACCGGCGAATCAAAAAAGAACTCGAGGCCTTCGATCGTCAGAAAGATTATTTTGTAAAACAAAGAGTGATGCTGCCATTTTTCACGCGACCTGAGATGATCACAGCGGCAAGGACGGAGTTGGAGGCATATGGCGGCGATGGATTCAACCCGCAGCGAAGGCGGCTTGTCAATGTCTTGACCGAATTTCTTCGGATGGGGCGATGGTTGAGCATCCACTCGAAGGGGCCATTGTGGTTCCGAGGTTTTGCACGATGGCCGGAGAAAGAGGGTGCTCAGCAGGTAAGAGACTTACTGCGAACTTACAAGGCCGCGCATTTTGTGGTCGGCCATACCACGCAGGTCGAACCACGGCTTCTGATGCGCTTCGATGGTAAAGTCTTTCTCATCGACACACTCGTCCCTTCAGCATTGGAGATTCAAGACGGTAAATTCACAGCCATTTACTCAGACGCAAGAGAGGTATTATTTGAGCACGGGGACAGTTCCCGTTAACTAGCCCGCATT
>JALLOL010000389.1 GCA_027717875.1 Acidobacteria bacterium AH-259-L09
CTCCGGACAAATCTCAAACCTTCAACGACATCGCCTTGCAGGCTCATCTTGCACATAATCTACCCCCGGGTGTGGAACCCGGTCTCAGCGCAACCTCTTTTTACGATCCGGCCAATTTCACTTTTCCGTTCGGAACGCACATTGCCGTCGTAGAAGTCGATCCCGAGACCGGAGAGATCAAGCTCCTCCGATATGTGGCCGTAGACGATGTTGGTAACGTAATCAATCCCATGATTGTGGATGGACAGCTCCATGGAGGTATCACTCACGGTATTGCCCAGGCTCTGTGGGAGGAAGCGATCTACGACGACAACGGGCAGCTCCTCACAGGAGAACTCCTTGATTATGCTGTTCCAAAACCTCACATGCTGGTTTCCTTTGAGTTGGATCGAACGGTGACCCCCTGCCCACACAATCCCCTGGGAGTGAAAGGGGTTGGAGAAACTGGAACCATTGCCTCGCCCGCAGCGGTAGTCAACGCCGTCATGGATGCTCTAAAGTCCTACGGTATTAAGCACTTAGACATGCCGCTGACACCTGAAAAAATCTGGCGGGCGATTCATCAGGGCGGGAGGTCGTGATATGTATCCGGCAAAATTTGAATACTATCGAGCAAACACCCTTCAGGAAGCAATCCACCTGCTTCAACAGCACAGTGGCGCCAAGCTGCTCGCCGGCGGGCATAGTCTTATTCCCATTATGAAGCTGCGCCTGGCTCAACCTCCGGTCTTGATTGATATCGGACGGATTTCCGAGCTCAGCGGAGTGATGAAAACCGATGGCCGTCTTCGGATCGGTTCCCTCACCACCCACGCCATGCTCGCTGCCTCGGAGGCGGTTAAAAAGCATTGTCCAATTCTCGCCGAAGCAGCCGGTCAAATTGCAGATCCTGCGGTCCGTAACAAAGGGACGATTGGGGGAAACCTTGCTCATGCCGATCCGGGCTCGGATCTTCCGGCGGTCACCCTGGCTCTAGATGGCGTGATCCACATCACGGGACGCGACGGCGACCGGCAAGTCAACGCATCCGATTTCTTCCTGGATCTATTAACGACCGATCTGAAGCCTGAAGAAGTTCTCACGGCTGTGGAGCTGCCGACACTGGAAGAACGGACCGGATCGTGTTATCTCAAGTTTGAGCATCCTGCCTCAGGCTACGCTGTCTGTGGCGCAGCAGCCGTTGTCGCACTGGGAGGCGATGGGTCTTGCGAACGTGCCGACCTCTGCTTCAATGGGGTCACCGCCACACCCTATAGAGCTAGCGCTGTGACTGAGGCGCTGGCTGGTCGGAACCTGGAGGACGCAACCATCGATCAAGCGGTCACTGAACACCTGAGCATTGACGACCCCATGGGGGATACATACGCCTCGGGACCCTACCGCGTGGAACTTGCCAAGGTGTACAGCAAAAGGGCGTTGAAGACCGCGCGTGACCGGGCTCGGAGCTGAAAAAGAGAACCAGTGAACCAGGAAATCAAATCCATCGATCAGGTGGAAGAAGGGTTGCGGCAGGAACATTACATCGCTGATCGCAGCCTGGCCACATCGATTTTCCTCTCTGTAAAGCTGAAAAAGCCCCTCTTTCTGGAAGGGGAGGCCGGAGTCGGCAAAACGGAGGTGGCTAAAGTCCTAGCCTCAATGCTGAAGCGTAAACTTATCCGTCTCCAGTGCTACGAAGGGCTGGATGTGAACACTGCCGTTTACGAATGGAACTACAGTCGGCAGATGCTTCAGATTCGTCTCCTGGAAGCGTCGGGTAATATCCACCAGGAATCTACCGTTCAAGACATTTTTGGCCCCGAGTTCCTGCTGAAACGACCTTTGCTTCAGGCCATCGACGGAACAGAAGACCCAGCACCGGTTTTACTGGTCGATGAACTGGATCGGGCCGACGAAGAGTTTGAGGCTTTCCTTTTGGAGGTACTTTCGGACTTTCAAATCAGCATTCCTGAAATCGGGACGATTGAGGCTGAGGAACCACCGATTGTGCTGATCACTTCCAACCGAACTCGAGAAATTCATGATGCCCTGAAGAGACGCTGTCTTTACTACTGGATTGACTATCCTTCTTTTGAGAAAGAACACCAGATTATTCTGGCCAAGGTGCCCGAGGCGCCACAGCATTTGGCCGGTGAGGTGGTGGCCTTTGTCCAGGAACTCCGGCGAGAAGACCTTTACAAGCGTCCAGGCGTGGCTGAGACGTTGGACTGGGTATCCGCTTTGGTGGCATTGGATCAGAAAACACTCACTGAGGAGATGATTGA
>JALLOL010000391.1 GCA_027717875.1 Acidobacteria bacterium AH-259-L09
GATGTTTTTTGACCCGCGAAAATACGATTTCTCTAAAGTGGGTCGATTGAAGTTCAACATTAAACTGAGCCTGGATACTCCACTGGATGAACGAACTCTTTCTCCCCAGGATTTTTGTGAAGTGATCGACTACCTGCTGAAGTTAAAGAAGAACATCGGCACCATGGATGACATTGATCATTTGGGAAACCGCCGTGTTCGAGCCGTCGGTGAATTGTTGGAAAACCAGTTCCGAATCGGGTTGGTGAGGATGGAACGGGCGATTAAGGAAAAAATGTCCGTTCATCAGGAGATGGCGACTGCCATGCCTCACGACTTGATCAACGCCAAACCAGTCATGGCTTCTATTCGTGAATTCTTTGGCAGCAGCCAGCTCTCGCAGTTTATGGATCAGACCAATCCGCTTTCGGAAATCACCCATAAACGGCGGCTGTCCGCACTGGGTCCTGGGGGGTTAAGCCGGGAGAGAGCAGGATTTGAAGTTCGAGACGTGCACCCCACCCATTATGGTCGCATCTGCCCGATTGAGACTCCAGAAGGGCCCAACATCGGCCTGATCTCCTCTTTGAGCTGCTACGCGCGAATCGATGAGTTTGGATTTATCGAATCGCCCTACCGCAAGGTTATCCATGGCAGAGTTGTGGATTACGTGAAGATTACCAATTCAAGCAGTACCCGATTCAAGGTGGGTGAGATCTATAAGCAGGAGGAAGTCGACCGAGTCAATGGCAGGCTGAAGGGTAAGAAGCGGCCCGCCGAATACGAGTCCCATGCCTTCTATTTGACAGCCTGGGAGGGCGATAAACACGTCACCGCCCAGGCCAATATTGAACTGGACGAGAAACAACGGATCGTGCGTGACCGTGTCAGTGCTCGTTACGGAGGAAATTTCGTTTTTGTACAAAGGGAAGAAGTAGAGTACGTGGACGTCAGCCCGAAACAGCTGGTCAGTGTGGCGGCGAGCCTGATCCCGTTCTTGGAAAATGATGACGCCAACCGGGCTCTGATGGGATCCAACATGCAGCGCCAGGCGGTACCATTGGTTCAGGCAGAAGCACCATTCGTGGGCACCGGCATGGAATACATTGCCGCTCGGGATTCAGGGGCGGTCTTGTTGTGCCGGCGCGGCGGAGTGGTGGACAGTGTGGATGCAGAACGGATCATTGTGCGGGTTATGGCTGAAAATGGAGAGGAGATTCGAGATGCCGGAGTCGACATCTACAAGCTGACTAAATTCACCCGTTCTAATCAGAACACCTGTATCAATCACAAACCCTTAGTCAGAAAGGGAGACCGTGTTCATAAGGGCCAGGTACTGGCGGATGGTCCTTGCACTGAAAAGGGAGAGCTCGCACTGGGAAGGAATGTCTTGGTGGCATTTATGTCCTGGAGAGGATACAACTTCGAAGACGCGATCCTGGTCAGCGAACGCCTGGTCAAGGAAGATCTGTACACCTCCATTCACATTGAAGAACTGGACATCGAGGCACGCGATACGAAGCTCGGGCCCGAAGAGATCACTCGAGATATTCCCAACGTGAGCGAGTCCATCTTGGCCGACCTTGATGAGAGCGGAATTATCCGAATTGGCGCCAAGGTTCGCCCCAGCGACATTTTGGTCGGAAAGGTCACGCCCAAGGGTGAAACTCAGCTGACACCCGAAGAAAAATTACTGAGGGCGATTTTCGGTGACAAGGCAGGAGAGGTAAAAGACGCTTCACTCTATGCACCGCCTGGAATCGAAGGCACAGTGGTTGACGTGAAGATCTTTTCTCGCAAGGGTGTACCTAAGGATGCACGCGCCCGGCAAATCGAGGAAGAAGAAATCGAGGGTTTGGAAAAGGATCTAGAAGATGAAATTCGAATTCTGCAGGAGGAAAGTACCAAGCGGATTATCGATGTATTGGCAAGAAAGACGGCCAAGAGCAAGATCACTAATGCCGACGGTAAGCGAATTGCCAAGAAAGGCGAAAAGCTGGCCCGCAAAGCTCTGCAAGAGCTCGGCTACCGTGAACTCAGAAAGATTCGTATCCAACAAAAGAAGGCGCAGCAAGAAGTTTCTCAAATCGAGGACAAGACAGATCGTCAAATTAAGATTCTGCGCTCCTTACATCAGGAACGCTTGGGCCGGATGGAGAAAGGCGATGAACTGCTGCCCGGCGTGATAAAGATGGTCAAAGTTTACGTGGCCATGAAGCGCAAGCTCTCCGTGGGCGACAAGATGGCGGGGCGCCATGGAAATA
>JALLOL010000392.1 GCA_027717875.1 Acidobacteria bacterium AH-259-L09
CTCCATCCAACAGTTCTTCGATTTTCTTCACGAGCGTCTTGTAATCGGCATCCCCTTTGACATACTGCCCGCCAGGATGGATGTAGCGAATGACTCCCTGGCGGTCGATCAAAAAGCTGACGCTCGTCCAGCTGTGATTGTTTCCGATAAGCCACCAGCGCCGCAGAGTTCGCCATTGAGGATCAATGGCCACTGGAAACTCAAACCCCAATTGATCGGCGTAAGTTTTGACCTGTTCTGTGTGAAGAGGCGTCGCTGCCTTGTGGTGGTAGAACCCTATAACCAATAAGCCGCGGTCTTTGTACACGTTAAAGAACTCGTTGAGAGCAGGGGCGGAGGCAGTACAGAAGGGGCAGAACGGGGCTGTCCACCAGCGAACCAGCACCACCTTGCCGCGTAAGTCCTCAAGCCGCAGCTTCTTGGAATTGATCCAATTGGACACTTTCCATTCTGGCGGTCGGGTCCCCACCAGCTCGCTCGTTTCCAAACCAGAACCCAAAGCGGCGACTACCAACAGTGCACTTGGAAGCAGCAATTTATTCATGCCGCACTTACAGCAGTTACAGTTTAACAGCTAAAGGAGTCAGATCTTGAATTCTTAATTTTTGATCCTCAAGAATCAAAAATTCAAGATCTGACCCCACTACCTTTATTGACTGCTTTTCAAGAGCAGTTCGTGACCTTCCACGGTGAAGGAAATCCCTTCTGCAGTCAGCTCAAATTCTGCCTGCGGTCGGAAGACCGGATCCGGCAGCAGGGTAATAGATCCGTCGCCTCCCCTGGAAATCTTGGCTTGAGCCACCGTCTCAACCGCACTCGTGCGGAGTCGCAGCAAGACTGGACTGGAAAGCCGGGAGCTCAAAACGAGGAAGGTCACGGATTCGTCCGAATGGTATATTTCGGTCTCGGCGGCTTCTCTACTGTCGATGATCAGGCGATAATCGCTGGTGCGCACGAAGCGCTCTTGGCTGCTCTGTCCAGCGACGGCGGCCGCGATTTCGACAAATCGAAGGTCGGGATTTGCTCCAGCGTAGATCATCACGGCAACGGCCGTGACGCCGGCCAGGAGTAGAGGGAGCCTGCGCAGGGAACGTCTTTCTGACTGGCGGCCCCCAAAAGCCAGCAGAAGAGGTGGTACCAAAAGGAGCAGATCCTGCCAAAAGGCCTGGGCTGGAGTACGATTGAGTAGGCTGCCAAAACAGCCGCAGGAAGCGCTCTCATCGCGCAGCCCGTGCAGGACCAGCCAGTAATTGCGCCCATTCAGAAACAGGAAAAAGCTGACCAGCAGGGCGGTGGGGCTAAGTACCCAGAGTCGGCGCACCCCCATGAGCAAGGCCATTCCCAATCCAGTCTCTACAGCCAGCGCAATTAACACCACCGTCCGGGTCGAGAGGAGAAAATCCAATCCCTCCAATTGGATTTGCTCGGCAAAGGTCCCCGGATCAACGGCCTTGGCCCCGGCTGCCACCAGCAGCACTGCGCCCAGAAATCTGCCTCCCAGGCTGCCCAGTATGGCTTTCCATTTCACGTCACACCCATGGTAGCGATCCAGGTGCCAGCGCTGCAAGGGGCAGAGGGATGTCAGGTCTTGAAAACTTTGACCCAAAATTTAAATTTTTGGCCCAAATCTAAATTTCCCAGACCTGACCTCGTTTTCAGGCCGCATTTTATGGTATCCTTATATATCAGAGTATTTAGGACAAAGGTAATGCGGAATTCTGTGGCCTCTGCTTCTAAAAATTCAGGCTTTAGCCTTATTGAGCTTCTACTTGTCGTGGCCGTCATCGGGATCGTTGCCGCTATGGCCGTCCCACGACTGAGTCAGTCGAAGATGGCAGCAAACGAGACAGCAGCCATTACCTACCTGCGAACTTGGGTGAACGCCCAGGAACTCTACTACGCCAAGTACATGGTTTATGCCGATGCCGACAACCAACTCTTTAACGAAGGTCTGATCTCAGTAAAAGGCGCAGCGGACAGCCATGGTTACACCTACAGCTTGGACAACCCATCTGGTTCCAAATACACATGGTGGGGAAAGGGATGGCCTGATACTCCCGGAAGCACGGGAAAAAGGTATTTTTTCATCGACCAGTCGGGAGTCATCCGCTACTCGACAACGGGTCAGGCAAATAGCAGTTCACCCCCACTGGGGTCACAATGACCCCGACAATTTCCTTCCATTGACTTAAATGGTGCAAAAGGGGGGACTCGAACCCCCCACGGCTGTTACCCCACCA
>JALLOL010000393.1 GCA_027717875.1 Acidobacteria bacterium AH-259-L09
CGCTCAACTGCTTGACGATTACATCTACCGGGAACTTTCTCCCCTGAGCGTCAAACAACAAGCTAGGGTAAGACCCGCAGCACTACTTAGTTTCAACGACTTAGCCTGGAATAACGTGGAATAACGCGGAACAATCGCGCAACTGACGCAACCTATGCGCAACCAATGTTTTGGTGGTCGTGAGCACAGTACCGGGGGGGTCGTATAGCACACTCATCGGATAAACCAGAGGTACGCTCCGATCCTGAGCCGCTTAGGATCCGGTTTTCCACTAGCCCCAAGTGTCCCATCAGGGTTCAGATATTGGTGCACTTCAACGGCGATTTGACCATTCTGATCGACGTAACGTATATATTGTGAATGAGTACAACGTGGACCTTGATATTGTTTAGGGTTTAGTAGATGATTATTCGATAGCACTTTAGGTAACAATATTCCCTGTTGCATCATTTTGGGATAGCGACTACCATTGAATTTTTTTCGTATAATTGTTTTAGAGACGCTTTTCGTTTTCATTCGAGGTAACTAACCATGACTTCTAGGAAGATACTTGCAGAGTTGATTAAATACATTTCTGGTAGCAATTCCCTTGAGGAACTAGAGGAGTGGATTGTCTCACATTTGCAGGAGGCCCTTGATTCTAAAGATGAAAAGCTCATCTCTCTGATCGACGAGGTTGATGCTTTGCTAATGCGATTGAGAGACGGAGAGATTCCTGAGTTAGATTTTATAGATTCTCTAGATGGGCTTGTGCTGTTCCGTGAGACCATTTCGACATCATTCTCGGTCTCGAAGGACAGTGAAAGCGATCGTTGGGATATAGGTGTGACTGACGGAGACACAATTCAAAAGGTAGTGACATTTAATGAACTGATTTCGGAGGTTCGCCCCCAGCGAGTTGTCTTTGGATAATGTAGATAACTCTCATTGGTAGTCTGGTGACCCGTATCCCATCAATAAACAAATCAAACCAGTAGAGACCATCAGCGTCAAATTCCAGACGCACATTTGCAACCAGATCTATGCCTCTTTCTGGGCCTCCTTCAAAAGTCAACGTGTTAGTAAATGATGAAGCCACCTCACCAGATGGTTTGACGAAGTCTATTCTCATTTCGTGCTTATCCCCTCTATCGCCCTTCTTCAATTTTACTAGTAATGCGAGGTCACGAACGATTTTGGGCATGTGCTCAGGAGCTTCTGGATGCGTTATGGAAACGGTAAACCGATCAACCATTCTGATTACCGTTTTAACCCCATTTTTTTCTTCAAGCACCTTTTCACAAAGCACGGCAGTGATCAAGTGGGGGCCGTCTTGAAAAACATTTCTCGTAACAAGCCCCGTCTTCGCTGTTTTCTTCTTTTTTGTCGTTTTCTTTTTCGTAACCATCACAAGGCTCCCTCCGAACAGCGCCCATTCTACTAGACGAGAATTCTCTTGTCGTCAGAAGTGTAAAGTTACAGAATGGTCGAAGCTAGAGAGGTTTCTTGCCTCGTTCCGCCATGAGGCAATTCCACGGTTTTATCAGCCGTCGCTTTCAGCGTGCTGCGCGAATGCTCCTGACCACCACGCCAAAACGTACCGAGATTTTGAGAGGATCGGAGAAGGACTGTATCGGTTACAACTAAAAGACCAATAGGTGTAACGATCTTTTCCGAAGTCAGGCTTTTCCCTTCATACGATCATGGTAAGGTTGTGAAACTAATGAAAAGACAACCTACGCCTAAACAACAGCACTTCATTCAAGCCTATGCGGAAACCGGCGGTAATGCCACTCAGGCCGCCCTGCAAGCCTATGACACACAGGATTACGACACTGCAAAAGCCATAGGTTGCGAAAACCTTACCAAACCTTACATCCGCCAAGAAATCGATAAGCTCATGGAAAAGGTCCAATTAAAGACGGAAGACGCGCTGCGAGCGATTAAGGACGGATTGGAGGCCGACAAAAGCAAAACCGGGCCAGACCACCCTGTCAGGCTCCGCGCCGCTGATCTGACGCTGAAATTGCATGACGCGTACCCCAAAAAGGGTGAGGTTTCGCATCAACATGCCCATTTGCACCTGGCCATGATAAACGAGCTGTCCGGGCTTAATATGGAGGAGCTCGACGAGCTCGAACGCGAACTTCTGAGGCGGGATAAGGCCAGGAAAAAGCTAAGATCCTGAGCGAATCTTGTCAGTTTTGTCAGTACGTCATCCAATAAAACAGCCGAACCGGGAGGTT